>JBDTUW010000910.1:0-2320 GCA_040007555.1 Acidobacteriota bacterium
AGCCGCCTTTGCTGCCGTTCTGACTCCAATTTCAGCGCCCTCGAAATCAGACTTCCAAACCAAGACGGAGGAATGGATGAGAAGAACTACCATATTGTCGATTGCATTCAGCCTGATCGCAATTGCGAATGCCGGCCTGTCGCAGACAAACCCCGCCCAACCCGGTTTGATGCAGCCAAAACCAGCTCACAACTTCTTCACCACATCCGATGGAATCAAGATTCATTACATGGTCATGGGGAAGGGAACTCCAGTCGTCCTTATTCACGGTTACACCGGAAGTGCCGAGGGAAACTGGTTCCGCAATGGCGTTGCCGACGCCCTGGCGCGGACCAACCTGGTGGTCGCCCTTGATTGTCGCAATCACGGCAAGAGCGATAAGCCTCAGCTCAATGGCCCAGGACGGGCCGAGGATGTTGTCGAGCTGATCGATCACCTGAAGATTCAAAAGGCGCACTTTCATGGATACTCGATGGGCGGCTCGATAGTCGCGCAATTGATGGTCCTCATCCCTGATCGCATGATCACCGCGGGCTTCGGCGGCTCCGGGGTCCCGGAGGTGGAAGCGGATTGGCGTGAGAAGGTGCCCGCCGACAAACAGGGACGGGACCCTCAGGAAGAGGAAGCAAGCCGCAACCTCCGAATCAGACATGCCATGGACAATGGAGCGACGCGCGAGGAAGCAGAGAAGCAGGCCGACACGCCTCGCCCACCACGCACGCCTCCCGCACAGACCTCCACGCAGACATCGGGCGCCTCTACCCCGCGTCCACAGCCAACCGGACCGCAGTTGGACCTGACGAAGATCTTCTTTCCCGTGCTCGCGATCAACGGCGAATATGACCGGCCACTCGCCAAGACCCACCGCATGTGGCGCGAGTTGCGCACCTTTAGAAATGTTGTCCTCCCGGGAAAATCTCACCTGACGGCAATCAGCCCGGGTTATATCCCTAAGGAATATGTCGAGAGCGTGGTAGATTTCGTCAACGACTACAACCCCAGGAAGTAGCCATCGGGATTAAGTACGGATTTCATCTCGGTTCCTTCTCAAGGTACCGCGGCGGATTTCAAGAGGAGAAGATGTGAGCGTTGCGACAAACTTGCTGAAGTCAAATGTTGGAAAAAGACTCCTGATGACGCTGGGCGTGTTGGCCGCGATGGCTGCGCTCGGCGTTGGCAGGCCGTCTGCTCAATCAGGCGGCATCGAGATCAGGTCCATCTCGTCGCGACCCGAACTGGTGAGTGGCGGTGACGCGCTGATCGAGATCAAGGCGCCGGCAGGTACGGCGGCCAACCAGATACTACTCAATCTCAACGGCAAAGATCTTGCTGTCACCCTGCATCCGGAGAAGGATGTCAATTCCTTCGGCGCACTTATCAGCGGTTTATCCGACGGCGAAAACACGCTTCGCGCATCCGTGCGCTCGGCAGGAAAGACCTTTCAGGCGAATCTCAAGCTGACGAACCATCCCATTACGGGGCCAATCCTGTCGGGCCCGCATTTGACGCCATATGAGTGCAGGACGGTCGAATCCGGTTTGGGGCAGCCTCTGGACGCGAACTGCTCAGCGGCCCGAAAGATTGAGTACTTCTATCGAGCCTCGAACAACGCTTTCAAACCTCTTGCTGATCCGCACGGGAAGAGACCCGATGATCTCCTGAACACAACCACCAATGACGGAAAGACCGTTCCGTACATAGTTCGCGTAGATTCCGGAACTATCAATCGAAGCATCTATCGGATCGCGATTCTGGACGATCCGGCGCCGTCGGAAGGTTCATCAGAGTGGGGTCCTGGCGCGGGCTGGAATCGAAAGCTCGTGGTCAGCTTCGGTGGCGGCGCCGGCACCCAATACAATCAGGGAACGAATCTGGCCACTGCCGCGTTGAGTCACGGATATCTCGGACGCGGATTTGCTTTCATGATCTCGACTGAGCTGGTTAACCAGCAGCACGGCAACGCCGTCCTTCAGGGAGAGGCTCTGATGATGCTCAAGGAGTACTTCATCGAGCGCTATGGCGTCCCGAAGTGGACCATGGGTTCGGGAGGATCCGGCGGGGCGATCCAACAAATGGTCATAACGCAAATCTACCCGGGCCTGCTGGATGGTCTTCAACCTTCGGCGTCATTCCCGGACTCGTCTCTGCACACTTCTGACTGCGGCCTACTGCAAGCCTTCTGGAGAAAGGCCGATGCGACGGTGTGGACAGACGCCAAGCGAGCTGCGGTCGAGGGATTTACAAAAGGCACTTGTGCCGCGTGGGAGCGCTCCTTCGTCCCGGTTCTGACGGCGACAAATGCTCGCGGGTGTGCGCTCAA
>JBDTUW010000911.1:0-2302 GCA_040007555.1 Acidobacteriota bacterium
CACCTGCTCGCGAATATGAGCGGTAACGCTGTTGACGTGATTGGGCATAAGTCCGTGTGCTGGCGGTCGATTGTGGAGCGACGAACGACTGTCTGAGCCTCGACGTTCGCTTTTCGGTGCGAATTGAGCGACTGATATTACCGGAACTGAACGTGGGGGACAACGGGGAATTCGCGCCGGTGCACAGGCCTTGCTGGAGTGGTCAAGCGGCGACTGAGCCCAGACCTTCGTGATGTGGTAGTGGCGGGGTCGTCGAGCGACTGCATTGCTGCACTCGAGGTCAACGAACTGTTCTTATCATCTTCCTGACCTCTTGCGCTTCATCTGGGTCGCCAGCCCGCCTGGCCGCAGTGAGATGGTATCCGAGCAGCTGCTTCAAGCGCGTTTCATACGCCTTCCTCAAGACCTGAGGAGTTTTCTCATCACCATTACCACGCGCGAGTTTGTCGAGGGCAATAAAGTAAGACATCTCAGCTTTCCGGTACATCTTACGGGCCGTGCCAGTCTCGTGGAGGGCGTCATGAGACATGGCAATGTCGCCGTACAAACTTCCAATATCTGCATGCATCGTAACCGCGCTCAGGCGAGCGGTATCGAGCGCACGAGAGTAGTGCTCGATGGCTTCGCGATATCGGTGCTGCCCTCTCAAGACATGACCGAGCGCCTCATATGCCTGCACCTTTCTTCGCGGGGTTAAAGCTGTCAGCTGCTCCGATATCTCCACCGACGCTTTACAGGATGCCTCGGCCTCCTTCCACTGCAACCGATGGACGAGCCGATCGCACATGCCGTTCTCACTGGAGTAGCGAAGAGCGAGCGCAGCCTGCCGCTCATTTTCCCGACGCTGGACTTCATCCAATGGCACCCAAAAGCCACTCGGGAAGACGATGTCTACTACCGTAGCAAATGGGACTGGGTTGCCGTCAACCAGGTGGGGCTGATACTTCCAGGTACTGATGGACGTGACCGCCGTATCTCTGTTCAGAGGATGTCCCTGGGTCACCCACGCACCGGTCACTGTGCCAAGATCCGAAACTCGAATCTCGACAGACACGACACCTTCAGCCCTGGCTGCCTTCGCGATTGGTGAGTATGGCACCTCGGGTTTCCCGATGAGGAGCTGACGAGCCTCCTGGGGAGTGAGCCTCACCTGTGCGTACGCTTCCAGGGTACAAAGCAGAATGGAAGCGAGCAGCGTAGATCTTGATATTCTCAGTTGGGTCATCAAGGGCCCTCCTTCGTGGTCTCTTGCCGCCGGATGAATTGTCTTACGAAGGGTCTTAGTCCCCAGGCTGAAAGTCATTCAGCAGTATGTTGCGAGACTAATTTGCCGACAAGGTCGAATTTGCGCTCCACGTACAGAAACTGTAATCTCGATTCGTGTCAAACGAGCTCGTCATCGGATCCCGCGGGAGTAAGCTCGCACTCTGGCAGTCCCATTGGGTGAAGTGCCAACTGGAAGGACTGCACCCGCAGCTCGAGATCAGGATCGACATCATCAGGACGACGGGTGACCGTCTCGCCTCGGCCTCACTTGCCCAGATCGGTGGCAAGGGAGTCTTTACCAAGGAGCTTGAAGACGCATTGCTCGATGGCCGGATCGATTTGGCGGTCCACAGCCTCAAGGACCTTCCCACAAATCTCCCTGCGGGTCTCGATCTTGCCGCCATCACAGAACGCGAAGATGTCCGTGACGCGCTTCTCATCGGGCCATCGATCGAACAAAAGGATCGCAATCTGAGGGGGCTTCCCGTGGGAGCGAGGATCGGGACCAGCAGCCTTCGGCGCGCGTCTCAACTGCGCTATCTCCGTTCGGATTTTATTATCGACGAGCTGCGCGGCAATGTTGAGACCAGAGTTCGCAAGCTCGACGAAGGCGCGTACTCGGCGATTGTATTGGCGACAGCCGGTCTCGTCCGCCTCGGTTTTGAGCAGCGCATCGATCAACGAATCGAGGCCAACGAAATGCTACCTGCCGTCGGTCAGGGTGCGCTTGGCATTGAAGCGAGGGCTGAGGACCAACGTGTCTTTGAGTTGTTGGAGCGATTGGATCATCGGGCTACTCATCTCGCGACAACAGCAGAGCGCGGCGTGCTGCGCTCCCTCGGTGGTGGGTGCGCCGTTCCAATTGCTGCCCACGGCCGGATCAGCGAGCTAAACGGTGTGGAGACGCTCAACCTCGAGGGCCTTGTCGCAGCTCTCGATGGATCGAGGATTGTCCGCGGACAGATCGAAGGGCGCCCGGAGGATGCCGAGTCTCTTGGCGGGTCACTTGCCCGGAAGCTGATTGCGCAGGGAGCAG
>JBDTUW010000912.1:0-2286 GCA_040007555.1 Acidobacteriota bacterium
GCCTTGCGTCACCTCCCGTGGCCCGAAAAGAAGCGTCCCGATGCAGACCGCCAGTAACGCCGCGGCCAGACCACCGTATTGCCAGATTCTGCTTTGCGGCACGACTTCGCGCGGATTTACCGCCGCGGCGCTGCGATTCGCGTCATCCACCAGCCGGTTGACCACGGCCGACGATCGTATCTCGGCTTCGGGCGCAAACTCGATCGCGCTCACCAGACGATCATCAAGACCGGGATGTCGCTCTTCCACCAGTCTTGCGATCTGGCTGTCGCTGGCCCACCTTCGCAGCGGACGCACGAGAAAGAAGTAGACTGCGGGCACAAACACCATGACGCTGGCGATACGCAGAGAAACCAACGCGCCTGCGTTGCCGCGCAGCCGGTAGGCGAGGTAACCCAGTGCGAGCAGGACCACCACGGCAACTGCAAGAACAACCGCCGCCCCCTTCAGGATCGTGATCAGAAGTCTTCGCTGTCGCACCGACTTGATCAACCCACCGAGAAGCTGGTTTTGATACATCATGATTGGTCTGCCTTTCGACTACGTGTCGCCCTTATCCTCAGTTAATCACCTTGGCGGTTCTCATGCGTCGCGAGAGCACTCCCTCCGCGATAAAGAGCAGGAGTGCACCAATCAGCATGAGCCACCACAAGCGCTGACGGGATTCTACTTCCTCGTTGGTAATCTTTGCAGCGGGCTGCTGCCCATCCTTAGCGGCGGCCGGATCGGTACCGGTGATCGCTGCCACAAACTCCTGTGGATTGAGTTTGCGCAGATCCGACTCTTTAGCATCCAGATTGACTGCGGCATACTCCGACAATCCGGGATAGCGGAGCCGGTAAAAGCCTATCTCACGGGGATTGATGAGTAAATCGCCAAGTGATGTCTGTGGCTTCTCCGTCAATCGTGTTCCCCCGGGAGTGTCAACTGCCGGAGGCGTCCCGTCCTTTGCTGTCGCTGCGGTAAACGCCTGCCCAATTGCGTATGAGGATTTCTCCTCACGCTCACCGAGGTGCCTGACAGTCTGCCTCACAAGAGGCAGGTAGATGGGCGTCAGTGGGAGGTCATTCCACAGGGAATCCAGTGTGGAGGTAAAGAGAAGAACTTTCCCGTTACCGTAAGCTGATTCGACCAGGGCGGGGCTACCATCCTCAAACCGCGCCAGTACGGAAGACTTCTCTCGTGGGGCTGACCGGAAATATCCAAAGACCCTCGTTGCCGAGAGCCTGCCGCTTTGGCGGAACACTTCGAAGATCGGATGATCCGTCTTGATCTCGCTCATGGCGACGAAATCGTTCTTGAGCAGTACAGGCGATTCAAGGACAGCAGGCGCAACCGGTTCGAGCAGGCGATTGAACTCTTCGACGCGCGTGTGCGGCCCGGTCGCGATCACCAGGCCGCCACCAGCCTCGACGAACTTCGCCAGTTGCCCCGTCAGCGCGGCATTCATGTCGCCGGCATCGTTGAGCAGGATCACGCTATATTCGCTGATCTCGCCGGGATTGACCGCGCCGACTGTCTTGACAGTGACTGCGAAGGGAAGGTTCTCGCCAGTGGTCAGGGCGTTGCGCAGATAGAAGCTCTCGCTTTGACCACGTGACGCGGTCTCGATAATGAGTGCCTTGAGCTGGGTCGCCCGTCGAATGGTGAAGTAAAAGCGATTGTCCGGATCAAACGCATCGTCCGAGATGTCCACGGTACAGCGGTTGACTCCCTCATTGAGGTTAAAATCCGTAAACTCGACGCTCACGGTGTCACGTGCGGGAATCTTCAATTCGCGCTTCTCGACAACATGATCGTTAATGCGGAACTCGATCCTCACCGCGTGACGGTCTTCCGCGCCAAAGTTCGTCACCCTCGCGACGAGTTTGTCGCTGTACTTTTGTTGATAGACTACCGAATGTACGCCGACCTCTGAGACGGCGAGATTGGGCGCTTCTGCCTCGCCAATGTCGATCGGCACGAGCTTCACATCCTTGGTGAGCCGCGCCTGTTCAACGTCACGCGTTTGTCCCGTCCCCTGATAATCCGAAATCAGGTACAGCGTCTTTTCGCCCTTCCCGGCCTCTTGCAGCAGCGACTCGACGCCCTTCAAGGCCTGATTGAAGTCCGTTCCGTCAAAGGTCGGCTGCAGATCGTCGATCAGGGCGCGGACTTTGTCTGCCTCTGTTGTAAACCGGGTCTGTACATTGAAGGATCGGCCGAAGCTTACGAGAGCTGTTCGGTCGCTGCGGCCCATCTGGTCAAGCAGGGATTTTGCGCTGTTCTTCGCCTGCTCAAATCTCT
>JBDTUW010000913.1:0-2278 GCA_040007555.1 Acidobacteriota bacterium
CAAAGCTGCTGACATAACCACTCTGTCCATTGCCGGTAAGGCTCAGCAGAAGCTGGCTGTTGTAGATTCCGTCGTTGCTGTTTCTTGTTCCGCGCGCGGCCTTTGTATTGTAGGGAGCCAGTGCCAGGACCTGATCCGTAAGCGCGTCGTCGAAATAGAGCTGCGAGGTGAATTCGTAGGTTTTTGTCGAACCGCTAAAGAGGCGAATCTTGAAATGGATGTGAACAGTTCGGCCAGTGTAGTATCCCGGATAAATCGTTGTGAATTGGACGGCACCGTTTGGGTCGGTTATCTGATAGCCGCGCAGATACTTCTGACCGCTGGTATTCGCCTGTCCTCCGCCATTCGCGACGTCGGAGTAGGAACCCAGTGCGTCGCAGTGCCAGATGTCTACAAGGGCGCCGCTGAGCGGAGCGCAGGAGGTGCCGCCGACTCGGTTGACGCTGAAGTTTAGTTGCAGTGGGATTCCCGCCTTGACGGTGCCATTGGTTGGATCAGGGCGGATATCAGAACGATTGAGCAATTCATCGACAAAATAGGGACCCTCGGTGAGAGCTGGCCGCGCGACGCAGGCAAGCGTCTCAACCGCGCGTGTGACGCGCACCGCTGAACCCGAGAAGAGCCCTGAATGCAAACCGCCAGGGAGCGGACTCGCCGCGACGACTCCATTCCAGTTTACCGGAATCCAGGGGGCTCGAGTCCGATCACCTCCCCAACCTGTGAGAGCTACGACTCCCGCGCCACCCATCAACCGAAATGTCTCTCTTCGACTGAGTAATCCGCCATCCTTCTTGATTGTCATCGTTGGTATTCTCTCCTTTTGATACAATGGCGCGCTGCCGGAAAATGGTTCCAATGAGTTCGCGCTAATTCTCGCTCGAGAAGGTACGAAACACCTCGAAAGTTCTGCCGGCAGCATGGATTCCAGGAGAGCACTTCATGAAACTTACGCGTTTGCTTTTGCAACTCGTCGTTGTCCTTTACGTGGTGGCGCCGGTTGGCAAGGCGCAGGGAACGATTGCCGACTATGAGCGTGCGATCAGTCTTCGCGAGGAATACACTTCTCGTGCGGTTAACATTTCTGACCGCGCCAATTGGATTGGGCAGAGCAACCACTTCTGGTATCGCAAGACCGTCAGTGGAGGGAGTGCGTTCGTTTGGGTCGACGCCGAAACAGCCGCGAAGCGCCCCGCCTTCGATCATGGGCGATTATCGGCTTCTCTCTCGGCCGCCGCGAATGCGAAGTACACCGCCTTGAATCTGCCCTTCACTACGATCAGCCTCGTCGATGGTGAGAAGGCCGTTGAATTCAATGTTGATGAAAACCGATGGCGATGCGACCTGACCGATTACACGTGCAAGCAAGTGCCGGCGGCAGCTGGCGGGTTTGGGCTGAGACGTGGCGGTGGAACTCAGAACGGTATCCCTGGGCCTCGGTACAACTTCCCCGGAGCCGAGGCAAGGCTCTCACCCGATGGAAAGTCGGAGGCCTGGATCAATAACTTCAACGTCTATGTTCGGCCAAAGGGCAAAAAGGAAGGCGTCGCTCTCAGCTTCGATGGTTCAGAGGGAAACTACTACGCCCTCGCCTCGATCGCCTGGTCACCGGATTCGACAAAGTTGGCCGCATACCGCGTCCGCGCCGGCTATGAGCGCAAGATTCAGTACGTGCAATCTTCGCCAGACGAGCAATTGCAACCGAAGTACGTGACGCTGGACTACGCGAAACCCGGCGATGCCTTGAATGCGCCGCAGCCGGTCCTCTTTCACGTCGCGAGCCGCAAAGCGTTTGTGATCGATGACACGCTGTTTCCGAATCCCTACCAGCTATCCCGCATCGAATGGCGAAAGGATGGCAGCAGGTTTACGTTTGAGTATAACCAGCGAGGGCATGAGGTATTTCGTGTGATCGAGGTGGACGCTGCGAGTGCAAAGCCACGTGCAGTCATCAGCGAAGAGCCGAAGACGTTTTTCTGCTATTCGGGAAAGAAGTTTCGGGCCGACATCAACGATGGCAAGGAGATCATCTGGATGTCCGAGCGTGATGGCTGGAATCATCTTTACCTGTTTGATGGCGTGACAGGCGCTCTCAGAAATCAAATCACGAAAGGCTCGTGGGTCGTGCGCGAGGTGACGAAAGTTGACGAAGAGAAGCGTCAGATCTGGTTTCAGGCCAGCGGAATGTATCCCGGCAAGGATCCATACTTCGTTCACTATTATCGGATCAACTTCGATGGAACCGGACTGACCGCGTTAACGGAAGCAGATGCAACCCATG
>JBDTUW010000914.1:0-2277 GCA_040007555.1 Acidobacteriota bacterium
GACCTCACTCTTCCATCTCTCCAAGGCCGACCTCGAGAGCGACAGCTACCGCAAACAGAATCAATCTGCTGATGACCAGTAAAGCAATTCGACGCATCCACGTCTCTTTCGGCTATGGTTTAACGCTTCAGTCACTTTACTCCCGGAAGGGTGCCTGCGTCAACATCGACGCGCCAGAGTGCAGGTTAGTCTACGATCGACGCCAGGCCGCAGAAAACTCCTGTTTGCGTGACGTTCGACTTACCCGAAACCGTATGCTTCGCATTCAGTTGTTCAGCCGGGCTTTCCAGTTCGCCAGCCAACTGCCGCTCCTCGGCTGCTTTCCCCGCTAGCGTTGTTCTTGCAGACTTTTTTCGCTCTGTCCCAGAGATTCTCGCTCGACATTGAGCCGGGCGATCTGCCGGCTGGATAGACTGCGCTCTCGCAATAGCCTGATTCCGGAAACCAGCGCGACCAACAACATTGCAGTCATTGAGCCTCTATGGCGGAACGATTGAGACATAGGCAGCGATGGTCTGTGGGTGCTTTCGTTTCCTTGTTTCAGCCAGGCGAGCGTTACTAGTATTGGTGGGACGCAGTGTTGAGAAGTCCGACGTGTTTGAAGTGAAGCACGGTAGCATCGCAACATAGTCATGGCACCCGCCACGACCCACATTTTGAACTATCGGATCCTCGCCAGCAGTTTGAAGGCGTTGGTCTATAAGAAAAGCTCGTCACGAAGCGCTCAATGCTCTCCTGATTGCTGAGGATGAACACGCGCTTCTGTGTCTTCACCGCCTCCAGCTTTTCCAGAATCTTGGGGCGCCGCCGCCGGCGATAGTCCCAGACCCACCAGATGAACTCGACGCTCAGTCGCTCCGGACATCCTTCGGGCACATCGGGCCGTCCACGGCTCCCGTACTGCAACCTGCGCTTCATCACTCGCCAGACGCACAGCAGCCGCGGCAGATCGAGAAAGACGACCGTGTCGCAGGCAGCGAGCCGCATCGGGAATGTGCGCCCATAGTTTCCATCGATTATCCAGGCTTCCTCGCGCAGCAGTTCCGCCACAGTCTGATCCCACTCGACATCGGGAGTGGGGACCCAACCGGCATGCCAGTAAAGAGCATCGAGGTGAATGAGCGGCAAACCAGTTCGCTCCGCGAGACGCCGGGCGAGCGTACTTTTGCCGGAGCCGCCGGGCCCAATGATAAGAATCTTACGCATCGCAAGTTAGTCGCAAAGGCCTCTGGACGGTTCGCGCAGGTCTTATCTGTCGCTGCCTACCATAACAAAACTCGCCCAGTAGAATGGATGGCTAAACTGATTTCCTTGTAGCATCTCGAGCGAACTTTGACGCAGCGCCTGCGCCTTTCCCACTCCCTGCCCCAGGTGCTTATAGAAGCTGATCATCTGGCGTGAGCTTGTGCCCGACTTGACGCCCCATTGGCTGACCACGGCACTCCTCGCGCCGGCAGCAAAGAACGCCCACGTCATTCCAATCACACCCTCACCTGCTCCTATGCGCCCCCGAGCGGTCTCACACGCGGAGAGCACAATCAGATTCGCATGCAGGTCGAGATCGAACACCTCACGCGCCTCAAGAAGTCCATCCTCGCCTCCTCCTTCGCCGAGCAGCAGGTAAGAATATAGAGGATTGAGATTGTCCAGCACCCCGTGTGTCGCGAGGTGTATCACGCTGTAGCCGGCTGCCTCAGCCTTAAAGACCGCCTCCGTCGCCCTTGCGCCCGTCAGGATCGACGAGCGCTGGAAGCCGGCGCCAATGCTCTGCACTTCGACTTCCGCTTCGGGGAGCGGTTCAAACCCACGCGACGTTTTCGGCCTCAATTCCGCTTCGCTTGATGATGCGTCCGAGCTTGGATTGCCAAGCGCCAGTAGTGAAGTAGCACGCCGCATTTCTCTCCAGGATATCTCCGAGAGCACGTTGAGCGACGGCGCGTAATGAAGCGCGACATCCTCGATCACATAGTGCAGCGGCCTCGACTGCAGCGCCTGAAACGGGACGCTCCATAGAATATCGTCCGGTACGATGCACCACGCAGTGGCGCCTCTCAACTGCGCCTCTGCGGGTTTAAGGAGCAGATCGTAAAGGGCTCGTGCCTCGGCATGGAAAGATGGATGCCGATTCGACATGAGCCAATGGAATCGAGATATCTGCCGCGAGATGTCCTCGCGAGCGATCCTGATCGGATAAGCCCTGATGTCGAGATTGCCATCGGTGAGCGAGTTGGTAACCACGAAGACAATCACCTGACTGTCGGTGAGAACATATTCGAT
>JBDTUW010000915.1:0-2274 GCA_040007555.1 Acidobacteriota bacterium
TGTATCGACGTCAACGCGCGTGAGTTCGGTTGCGATATTTCCGAGTCGAACGATGCACCAGTCGTAACCAGGGCCGCGGCGTCGCTTCGTCTCCCAGCCGTCGCTCATATTGAGGGCGCTGCCTGGCAGGATCAGGTTGTGTCGATGGCCAAAGAACATGTCGCTTGAAGCAATGACGGTGCCACCGTTCTCGATGGCGGCAAGGTCTATCTCGGAGCCTCGCGCGGCGAGGCGGCGCCAGTCAGGGACTACTTCACCATGGACTCTCAGTCTGGCGACTCCCCCATCAGGGAAGATGTTGAGCCGGAGATGCGTGATGCGGTGTTCATGTTCAATCGCAAAGCTGTTTGGTGAATCACCCTGCAGCTCAGAGCGGGGCAGAATCTCGAGCCATTCCGCGGCGATCAGGTGCTTGACGTTGGGTAGCCCGTCGACAACCGTAGCTTCGATTGAGCAATGCGAGGGAAAGTTGCCGCGGAAAAAGCTCGTATCGACGACGATGCCGCGAATAATCCCGGGAAGTCCAAGGCGGACGATGCACCAGTCCGACAGATTCTCCAGATTAGGGGCGCGCTTTCGGCGCGTTTCCCAGCCATCCATCCACTTACCCAAATCAGAGTACTTGCCTTCTATGAAGACGGGCGGACCATCCTTGAGAAGGTTCTCCTTTGGCGCGAAGAAGTCGTCGTTGGCATAGAGGACGGCGCCGCCGAGTCGTTCCGAGGCAAGGTTTATCAGCTCAGTAAATTCCATGATTGTCTCGATCTAGCGAAAGCGGCCCAAGTACGCTGGTACGGCAAAGCAAGTGGCAGCAACCTCGGCGCAGTTCAGGGAAAATTGCGCTACTCAAATTAAGTCTACAGCAGCTCGCCAATTTGTCCGGTTGAGAACACGCCATTACCGAATATCCTGCGACCACGCAGGTAAACCGCCTCGACGACCCCACTCAGCGACCGCCCATTGTACGGCGTCAACTTATGTTTGTGCTCAATGATTTCGGGCCGCACCTTAAACTCCGCTTCAGGATTCCAGATGACCACGTCCGCATCAAGCCCGACCTTCAGCTGACCCTTACTGCCATGCAGACCCGCAAGCCGCGCAGGGCGATGCGACATCCACGCGCTCAGTTGATTCAGTGCCAGGCCGCGAGCCTTCATGTTCGTCCACATCACGGGAAGACCGAGCTGTAACGACGCGATACCGCCCCAGGCCTGCATGAAATCGCCGCCCTCTCTCAGTTTGAGCGCCGGCGTACACGGCGAATGATCTGAGACCACCATATCGAGCACGCCCGAAGCGAGTGCTTCCCAGAGTCGCTCCCGATTCTCACGCTCGCGAACGGGAGGACAACACTTGAATTCGGTCGCGCCCTCGGGCACCTCTTCGGCAGCAAACGTCAAATAGTGCGGACAAGTCTCGGCAGTGATCTGCACACCAGCGGCCTTGGCCTCCTCAAGCAGCGGCAGAGCATCGGACGACGAGTGGTGGACGATATGAACGCGCGCGCCGGTCTCACGACTGAGACGAATCATCAGCGCGATCGCCTGATTCTCAGCCTCTCTCGGCCGCGATTGGAGAAAGGTTTGAAAGAGCCGTGGATCGCTGGTCGCAATTCCGCTGGTCGCACTTTCGATTGGCTCTGCGAGCTCGGCGTGGACAAGCAAAACCGCTCCGAGCCTCGAGAGTTCTTGCATGGCAATCCGGAGATCGGGCTCCGTGACATGCGGAAACTCGTCAACGCCTGAATGGATGAGAAAACATTTGAAACCGCGGACGCCATTCTCGAGCAGGGGACGAAGCTCGGCGACATTGCCCGGCACCACGCCACCCCAGAACGCGACATCGACTGAGCACTGACCGCGCGCTGCCTCAAGCTTTCTCGAGAATCCGCTGACAGTGGTCGTTGGCGGAATGCTATTGAGCGGCATGTCGACGATTGTTGTCACGCCGCCTGCAGCGGCTGCACGGGTCGCAGTCGCATAACCTTCCCAGTCAGTGCGACCCGGTTCATTGACGTGGACATGAGCATCGACGAGTCCGGGCATTACTACAGAATTGCCGGCATCGATGACCTCGGTATCGATTATGTGGTCGCCATAACCTGAGATGCCGGCGATGCGGCCATCGCGTATGTGGAGCGAGGCAGGCGCGGTGATCTCTGGAGTTACCACCCTCGTGCTTTTGATGACCAGGTGACTCATCACGCGGAATATAGCATGCCCGCGGGGACGCGAAAGACGCGAAAGACGCGAAGAAGAAGACTCACGCGAAGCC
>JBDTUW010000916.1:0-2271 GCA_040007555.1 Acidobacteriota bacterium
CGACGCCACGGGAAATTACTTTGTCCGCAAGGGCCAGCGTGGCCGCGGGATTCAATCGAGCGCCACTCGCTGTACCCGTGAAGCGAATAATCGCCATCACCTTGAGCCCCGGCGCAACCGCGTTTCATTGCCAGACTCACACTTCCTCCACCCAGGCTTCTGACCACACCTCCTCCAACCGCCACAAGGACCAGTAAGAAAGTGACCCAGGTTTCTGCGACCATGCGGCGCCATTCCAGCGTGGTATCCGAAAAGCGATAGCGTTGCAAGGCGCCCAGGTCGTCCGCATAGCCGAGCTTAGCGCGCAACGTCTCGAATATCGTCCAATAGCGGTCCCGGCTCTCTGGTCCGAACTCGCGCTCTAGATGATCCCGGAGGTCGGCTTCGATTTGATCGTTGTCGAGCAGGGCGTTGTCGACGTCCAGCAGGAATACGACCTCGTTGGGAGCTGTCATGCTCTTCCCCCCTCCGGTCCGGGGTTGCGCCACTCGCCGTCAGCGGCGATGAGCGCATTAGCCTCTTTCGGCCCCCAGCTCCCGCGCTTGTAAGGCCGTACCCGGTGGTGTGTCTTGAGGACAGGGTCAACGACTGCCCAGGCAGCTTCCACTGCATCCTCACGGGTGAACAGCGCTCCGTCGCCGGCCATTGCGTCGCTCAACAGCCGCTCGTAGGGTGTTTTTTCTCCCGGTTCCTCTTCCACCAGGTAGAGTTCCTGTTGGTCGCCGATAAATTCTTTGCCTGCGCTCTTGATGCGAGCGGCAAGGGCGATGGCCGAGTTGGGTGAGAGCCGAAAGCGCAAATAGTTGGTCCGCCCCGCTGCCGGCGCTGAGTCGTCGAACAACCTCTGCGGCGGCGGCTTCAACTCGACCAGGACCTCGGCAGCTGTTGTAGCCAGAAACTTGCCGGAGCGCAGATACCACGGCACCCCCTCCCAGCGCCACGAATCAATGAACAGCCGCAGCGCGCAAAATGTCTCGACATCGGAAGTCTTCGCCACGTCCAGCTCCTTTCGGTAACCGGTGTACTGGCCGCGCACCAGGTCGTCTGATCTCAGAGGCCGCATGGCCTGAAAGACTTTGGCTTTCTCAGCATGCACCGCCCCAAAGCCCTGATAGGCCGGAGGCTCCATCGCGAGCAGGGCGACTACTTGAAAGAGGTGGTTCTGAATGACGTCGCGCAGACAGCCGGCGCTTTCGTAAAACTTGCCGCGACCCGCCACGCCGAAATCCTCGGCGAGCGTCATCTGCACGCTGGCCACATAGTTGCGATTCCAGATCGGCTCCAGGAATGAATTGGCGAAGCGGAAATAGAGGATATTCATGATCGCCTCTTTCCCGAGGAAGTGATCAATGCGAAAGATCGAGTCTTCCGGGAACACCGCGTGCGCGATGCGGTTGAGTTTCCGTGCGGAGGCCAGGTCGCGTCCGAACGGCTTTTCGACGATGACGCGCGCATGCTCAGCCAAGTCCGCCGCGCCCAGCCCTTTGATCACGGTCGCGAACAGCGAGGGCGGTATGGCGAGGTAATGCGCGGGACGGCGCGCGCCATCCAGCGCCTCTTTTATTGCCATGAATGTGCTCTGGTCGTTGTAGTCCCCGCTCACGTAGCGGAGCCTGGACAGGAGATGGTCGAGGGCGCGCTGGTTATCGATCCCGCCCGCTTGCTTTATGCTATCTTTCACGCGCTTGTGCAGATGCGCCAAGCTCCACTTTGGGTACGCCACGCCTATTACCGGGACGTTCAGGGCGTCTCGTTTCGCCAACGCGTAGAGCGCTGGAAAGATCATCTTGTGGGCGAGATCGCCCGTCGCACCGAAGAGCACCAGTGCGTCCGAATGGGAGGCGGGCATCAAGCACCTTCTCCTGGGGCGGCAGCCTTTTCCTCATGGCCGCCGAATTGGTAACGAAGGGCGGACAGCACCCTATCGCCGAAGCCGGCATCGCCGCGCGAGCTAAAGCGGTCGTAAAGTGCGGCACTGAGGACTGGGGGCGGACTTGATTCGTCAATGGCCGCCGTGATCGCCCAGCGTCCCTCGCCTGAGTCCGACACCCGGCCGGCGAACTTCTCCAGACCGGGTTTGTCGAGCAGGGCGATGGCGGCAAGATTCAGCAGCCACGAGGCGATGACTCTGCCCCGGCGCCAGACTTCGGCGATGTCGGCCAGGTTCAGGTCGTAGAGATAATGCTCGGGGTGGCGCAGCGGTGTGGTCTCGGCATCGACGGTGCCTTGTTGTTTGCCCACGTTGGCATGATGAAGAATGTTCAGCCCCTC
>JBDTUW010000917.1:0-2263 GCA_040007555.1 Acidobacteriota bacterium
AGAAGAGAGCGCTGGAGCAAGTTTTCTTCGTCGCGACGGCTCGGTCTGGACGACCGACAAGGACGGTCTCATTCTCGGTCTTCTCGCGGCAGAGATGACGGCTCGCACCGGAAAAGATCCGGGTGAGCACTTCGTCGCGCTGACCTCGACGTTGGGTGAGCCCTTCTATCGCCGTATCGATGCACCTGCGACACCCGAGCAAAAGGCGGGGTTCTCGCAGCTCACGCCCCAGAGAGTCCATGTCGTGGAACTCGCGGGTGAGCCAGTCAAACAGACCCTCACTCGTGCCCCGGGCAATGATGCGCCGATTGGCGGCCTCAAGATCACAAGCGAGAACGGTTGGTTCGCCGCTCGACCGTCGGGGACTGAAAATCTCTATAAACTTTATGCGGAAAGCTTCAAGAGCAAAGATCATCTCGAGCAGATCATTCTCGAAGCGCAAAAGATCGTCACCACCGCACTCAGCAGATAAGGCGCCGGCCAGGGACGTTTTCCAGGGCGTTTAGCCCGCATCATTTTGGGGGAGGACAACCATGCAACAAGACGCGACCTGGGAGAGATTTAATCGCTATCACTGCTGCATACCCGAGCTTGACCTCACTCTCAATGTCAGCCGTATGGGTTTTCCCGACGACTTCGTTGCCAGTATGGTGGCACCGCTCGAGCTCGCCTTTAAGGCGATGGACGACCTTGAACGCGGCGCGATCGCCAATCCGGACGAGCAACGCATGGTTGGACATTACTGGCTGCGCAATCCAAATCTCGCTCCATACTCGGAACTAACCTACGAGATTCAGCGAGTCTATCAACAGGTCAAGAGCTTCGCGGCCGATGTGCATGCAGGCAGGATCAAGCCTCCCAACGGATCACTTTTCCGCAAGGTTCTCTCGATCGGAATCGGCGGGTCAGCTCTCGGGCCGATGTTTGTAGCCGACGCGCTCGGCGAGGTTGGCAAAGACCTGACAGAGGTGTCATTCATCGACAACACCGATCCGGATGGCATTGGGAGAACACTCTCGCAGCTGGCCGGAAGTCTCGGCGAGACACTCTGTATCGTCACCAGCAAGAGTGGCGGAACGCCAGAGACGCGCAATGGTATGCTCGTCGTCGCTGAGGCTTATCGACAGGCGGGCCTCGACTTCCCTGCGCATGCGGTCGCCATCACCATGCCGGATTCCAGGCTTGATAAACTGGCGAACGCGCAGGGATGGCTCTCGCGATTTGCCATTTTTGACTGGATCGGTGGCAGGACGAGTGAGCTCTCAGCCGTGGGCCTTTTACCCGCCGCCCTTCAGGGTCTCGATATCGATGCCATGCTCGAGGGAGCCGCGCTGTGCGATGAGGCGACGCGAAAGCATGATGGTCTGACAAATCCCGCTGCGCTTCTCGCCCTCGCCTGGTTTCACGCGACGGGAGGACGCGGGCTCAAAGATATGGTTGTCCTTCCTTACAAGGACCGACTGCTGCTCATTAGCCGCTATCTCCAGCAGCTTGTTATGGAGTCGCTCGGCAAGCGCCTCGATGTCGCTGGAAACCGCGTCGATCAGGGAATCAGTGTTTATGGCAACAAGGGCTCAACCGATCAACATGCCTATGTCCAGCAGCTGCGGGATGGCATCAACAACTTCTTTGCCACGTTTGTCCGCGTCCTCGAAACAGGTGGCAGTGACTTTGAGGTAGAGCCCGGAGTCGGTTGCGGTGACTACCTTCATGGACTGCTGCTTGGCACTCGAGCGGCTCTTTGGGAGAACGAGCGTCAGTCATTGACGATCACGGTGGCACGGGTGGACGCGCGATCCATCGGGGCGTTGATCGCGCTCTTCGAGCGCGCCGTCGGTCTCTATGCGTCGCTTGTCGGAATCAACGCTTATCATCAACCTGGCGTTGAGGCGGGCAAGAAGGCCGCGGCCGACGTGCTCGCGCTTCAGATCAAAGCCCAGGCTGCGTTGTCACCCACACCGAGCACTGCTGAAGTGATCGCACGGATGATCAATGAAGCAGATCAGATAGAAGCGGTGTATCTGATTCTCGAACATCTTGCAGCAAACAACCGAGCACGAATTCTCAGCAATGATTCACCCCTGAGCGCTACCTTCGCGAGCGTTTGATCAGTGCTGCTATTTGCCGGGTGTCTCTGCTTCGAGCTTCTTCTTGACCTCATCAAGCTCCCGGCGCTTCTCAGGGCTCACTTGGGGATATTTAAGGCCGAGCCGGCTGATGTGCGCGGTGATGACATCCGCGACGCAGGCCCGCGCGAACCGCT
>JBDTUW010000918.1:0-2261 GCA_040007555.1 Acidobacteriota bacterium
CTTCCTTCAACGTAAATGGCTGTTGAATATTCGGGAAGTAGTTGTATAGCTCCTTCAGCCTTGGTTTGAAGCCCTGCCCTCTGATCATGCTGGCGACCGGATCGTCAATCCATGCTTGAACAACGTGACGATTGGTCAGCACCAGACCTTTGGCAACGAGGAATCCGGTTCCGATGAACTCCACTTCGTAAACAGGCCCGCTTCCGTCAACACTCAGACCGAGCGTTCCACCTGGCCCAATTGGGTTCCCAGTCTCGCTTGGTTCCTTGAATCGCAACTCGCGGCCAGCCCGCGGGTCATAGAAGCTATATGTGCCGTAAACCAGGCAGATTCCGGGTCCGTAAGTCGCGACAATATTTGACGCCTGAAAGAGGGAACTGAGGACAAACTGAGACTTTTCGTTTGCCGTGCGAACCTCATCGCGCATCTGGCCCATGTCAGTTTTGAAGTCCCCCAGGCTCTGCTCGAGGTCCTTGATTGCCCGGTTATTGCGACGTCCTTCAATAAAGCTCAGTGTGTTCGCATAGATGATCGTCAGCAGAATAAGCAGCGCGACGCCGGTCACAGCGTAAAGCAATCTCCGGGGAATCTCGGAGATCAGCTCACGGATGAGCTGCTTAACAAAGACGATCGCGACATCTGTGCGGGGTGCCTCAGCGGGTGTGCCGGGAGGCGGAATCGTCTCAACGCTGGCCTGTCGCGCATGCGCGAGGACTGCCGTTCCCAACTGCAGCGATTCGGCCAATTCGAGTTGCCCTGCAAGCGCAAAAACTCGAAGCCTGACTCCCGTTTCGCCAAAATAGAAGGTATCGCCGTCGTGAATTGGGTCGCCGATTGCGACCGGTTCGCCGTGCCTCGTGACAAGCGCCGCCGCGTCGAGGGTCGTGATGCGGTAGACCCCGGAGGAAAGGCTGATCTCGATGAGGGTCATCGAGGCGGGCAGACCCGTCCCCTCCGGATCGATGTAGAGATCGGAATCCGGAGCGGATCCGATTCTTATCACGGTCTGATGAAAGAGCTTGGTCTCAGGGTGTTTTATCCCGGCAAGCCGGATGACGATCCCGTTCATGCGTGTACGGTCACTTTCATTTACCTGACGAGTCCTTCGTAAGTCCAACCAATAAATCTTCTATCACAGATCGGGCAAAGTAAAGGCTGGTCACAATCGAGCACCGACTGACTCTCCGTTCCGCTTCCGCTTCTCACTCTCTTGCGTCTTGTGTCACAATCCGCGAGAGTTAGCGGGATTTCGATCAACTCCCATCTGCGCTCCCGGCTACCAAATCAAGGAGAACGATTGTGCGCATTGCTAAAGATGCCGCCACCCGGCTTAACGTTCCGCTCATCATTGCGATCGGGGTTTTTTTGTTGGCCACTCCCAGCCAATTTGGGCCTGGCGCAGCCAGTAAGGTATTGGTAGCGCATCGCGGCGCATCCGCCTACGCACCGGAGCATACGCTTGAGGCCTATCGGCTGGCGATCGAGCAGGGCGCTGATTACGTCGAGCAGGACCTCCAGATATCGAAGGACGGTGTGCTGATTTGTATGCATGATTTGACGCTCGACCGGACTACGAACGCTGCCGAAGTTTTCCCCGATCGTCATCGATCGGGCCCGAACGGACAGCGTCAATGGCGCGTCTCAGATTTTAGTCTCTCCGAGCTCAAGCAACTGGATGCAGGGAGCTGGTTTGGTGAAAAGTTTCGAGGGGCTCGTATTCCCACGTTTCAGGAAGCGATTGACGCCGTGCGCGGGAAGGCTGGCCTCTACCCCGAGACGAAGACACCTGAGGTCTACGACCAGAGTGGACTGGAGATGGAGCCGCTTGTACTGAATGTCTTGAAGAAGAATGGGCTTGATCGTCCCGGCGCCGATTCTAAGACACCGGTTATCATTCAGTCATTTAGTGCTGAGTCGCTTCGCAAGCTGCGGAAACTCGGCATCAAACTGCCGTTGGTGTTTCTCATCAACGCTGACCCGAACGGCGCATTGTTGTCAGCGAAGGGGCTTGAGGAGACAAAGAAATTCGCGTCTGGTATTGGCCCGACGAAGCGCCTAATCGAAACGGATCCGAACGTGGTGAAGCGAGCGCACGATCTGGGCCTGACCGTCACGCCCTATACATTTCGGTCGGCTGCGACTGGATCATATCGCACCGTTCGTGAAGAGATGCATAAGTATCTTTATGACTTTGGGGTGGATGCGCTGTTTACGGATAACCCGGATCAGTTTCCACGAACACCCTGAGATGAATTTTGGAT
>JBDTUW010000919.1:0-2260 GCA_040007555.1 Acidobacteriota bacterium
GCCTCGACGCTGAACTTTCGCGCGCATCCGGCTGCGGACATATAGCGGATATTTCCAAATGCAGTGCGTGCTGGCGCCCAGGGACGGTCGTGCTTGCCGCCTATCGCCCAGGCGATGCCCGTATAGCCATTGGGATCCCGCCCATCGAGTTCGTACCGATCATTGAGCCTGACCGCTATCTCAAACGCGGTCTCCGCTGATTCGGTCCATTCAAGTATCTTCTTGGCCCAGTACATTCTCAGGTAGCCGTGCATCCTGCCCGTATGAACCATCTCCATTTGTGCCGCATTCCACAACGGATCGCTGGTCTCACCAGATTCAAGTTGAGATTCGGTATAAAGGTGAGGGCGAATGTCCTCGGCGTGCTTCGCGAGAGTTCGACGGCCCCAATCCGGACAGCCCGCGAGAGTGTCGTAGCCTGGGTTGCGGGCAACAAAGTTGATCGCCAGTTCGCGCCTGACGATCAGCTCCTCGAGAAAGGCATCTTTCGCGACCATCGGGGCGTCCGCGTTTTGCACCGCTAGCGCAATAGTCAAAGGTCCAATGTGCCCAAAGTGCAGATAAGCTGACAGCTCGCTCGTTCCACGTCTATCGGGAAGATTACGAGAAGTGTCATACGACGCGAGGCGGTCGTTGATAAAAAGACTAAGCTGCTTCAGCGCTGCCTCGGTGCCTCCGCGGACATCTGGGACTGCCGATGTGCGCCGATCGCATTCAAGCTCCGTGAGGATCCTTGACGGCTCTATCTCGATCGACGTCGGGGGTCGCTCCCAGGCGACGTTGGCCCGCGTATTGGCCGGCTGCTGAAGGAAGACTGGCAACAGACGATTGAGCTTTGGGCGCAGCGTCCGTGCAGCGTATTCCTCTTTGGGAAAGAGGCGGGTCGGCACGATTACGTCAGCGTCGACCGTCCAGAAAGGCGACGAGAGCTTCTCCGCCGCACTCCGTCGCCAGCCTTCGGGCTCACGCATTGGGTTCTCATCGCAGATTACCAATGCCGGTTTCACTTCTTTGCAGAATCGAATGAGATCGTGGTCAGGATGGGGGCGAAAGACGAACGCGCAGCCACGCTCTTCGATGCGCCGTCGATTCTCCTCGATGCCGTCAACGAGAAAAGAGTAATGCCTCAGGTTGGAATTTGGATACCGTGGATGAAGGCCGAAGAAGACTGCCACGGGCAAACGAAGCGCGTTCGCTGCCTGGATGGCGACATCCAGCGCGGGATTGTCGATTCCCCGCTGTGCGCGTTGCATCCAGTAAACGACGGAACGACCATCGGGGTCCGGGTGACCCGGGCGGCGCACGGTGACGCGCGGATTTGAGATCAGTTGCTCGATCTCGTTCACAAAACTCCTCTCAACGGATGGTGATGACCTACGCTGACTGCATGGGGACGCCTCACCCCACCAGATCTCTGAGAGCTGGGGCGAGTGCGGGATACCGGAACTGATACCCTGTATCGAGGGTGCGTCCGGGCACGACGCGCTGACTTGCGAGGACCATTTCGGCCATTTCTCCGAGAATCAGATTGAGCGCAAAGGACGGGGCGGAGAGAAACGCCGGCCGATGCAGGGCCTGTGCCAGTTCGCGCGTGAACTCCTCATTGCGGACTATTCCGGGGGACGCCGCATTCAAAGGTTCTGTTATCGACTCATTATTGAGCGCGTGGAGAAAGATGCCGAGAATATCTTCGATGTGAATCCACGGGAACCACTGTCGGCCATCTCCGAGCGAGGCTGCCAGCCCAAATTTGAATGCCGGCAACATCGCCGGAAGCGCCCCACCCTCTGCCGCAAGGACGACTCCAACTCGAACGTGGGCGACGCGAACGCCCAGTTCTTTGGCGCGCCGTCCTTCGTTTTCCCATTCGACGCATACATCACTGAGGAATCCGGATCCCCGCCCTGCGCCTTCGTCGAGGAGTTCGTCACCTCGGTCTCCGTAAAGGCCTACAGCCGAAGCGCTGATTAACGCCTTTGGTTTCAGGGTCGCAGCAGCAATCCCCGCGACGAGATTTTGTGTACCCAACACACGAGAATTACGGATGCTCTTTTTTACTTCCGGGGACCATCGTCCTGCAACGGGCTCGCCAGCTAGATGAATTATGGCATCGACTCCCTCGATCGCTTCAGGGGGCGGTGCGCTCGCCTGCGGCTCCCAAATGAACGTCGTGAATTCGGTGCCCGCGCGGCGTGAGAGAATCGTCACCACGTGACCCGCCTCGGCGAGTCGGCGGCAAAGCTTCTTTCCGATCAACCCC
>JBDTUW010000920.1:0-2257 GCA_040007555.1 Acidobacteriota bacterium
GAAGGGTTTGAGGTCAAGGTGTTGGCTCTTCCGGACAACCTGGACCCCGATGAATTCATCAGAGATCGAGGGGTTGCTGCGTACCGAAAGCTGCTGAAAACCACGCTTCCATTTATCGATTACGTGGTCGAGGAGGCGATGCTCGCACACAATCAATCGACGACAACGGGCAAAGTCGAAACGATCAATGCCATTTTGCCGTATTTGAAGCTTGTGAAGGATCGGATCGCGCGGGCAGAAGACTTTCAGCGGATTGCCGATCGGCTGCGAATCGACAGCCGACTGATTCGCGAAGAGTTTAAGCGTGCGGTGGATACGAGGGCTGAGAGCGTCAGCCCAAAGGCAGCGCAGGCGGCAATTGCAATCAAACCCGCGGAACGACGATTGCTCGAGATTCTTCTAAATCATGCGGCTGTGCGCCGAAACGTGATTCGTGAGATGAAGGACGAAGATTACTCGAGCCTGCGAACCGTAGACCTGTTTCGACTGATTTTGGAACTCGACGGCCGAGGCGAAGAGCCTGCATTTGGCGTGTTGAGCGCGGAACTGGACGACGAAACGCTGGTCAACGAGCTCTTACCGGGTCTGATGGTTCAGGAAGGGCAGATCACCACGGACGAGCCGGTAAATCTGGAGAGAATCGAACGCGATGCTGCCGAAAGCCTTCACAGCCTGCGATGCACGCAGCTGGGAGAGAGACAGACGGTACTCCAGGGTGAAATCAATCGCGCCCAACGGGCGAAGAACGAGGACAGGCTGAATCAGTTACTGATGGAGAAGTTTGCACTGGCACAGCGCGAGCGGGCACTGGCGCAATGGACCGGAGAAGGCACATTCGCCAACCGGTAAAACAAATAGCCCAGCCCCATCTGCGCGGGAATGAGCTGGTCGGAAGCAAACATAAGAGACGTGAGGCGAGACGGCAGTCGGTCACCACCGAACGGTGGTGGAAGGAGCGGATAAATTGGCAATCGATGAGAAATATACTGATGATGTGCAAAAGTTATTAGACCTAGGCAAGGAGAAAGCTTTTCTGACTTACGACGATATCAACAACGAGTTGCCCGAAAGCGTCATTTCACCAGATGACATAGAGGATATCTTTGCAACACTGGGAGCCGAAGGGATCGCCATCAGCGATTCCGAGGAGAAGTTCCTGGAGTCGGCGGCTGTCTCGTCAGGTTCGGACAAGAAGCTCGAAGATATGCCCGAAGAGGAACTCGAGCTCGACCTGACGCCAGGCATGCTCGACAAAACAAATGACCCCGTCCGCCTTTACCTGCGCGAGATGGGGATCGTTCCGCTCCTGACGCGCGAGGGTGAAGTCGCCATCGCAAAGCGCATCGAGCGTGGCAAAAAGCGAAAGCAAAAGGCAACTTCGCGGTCACCGGTCGCCATTGCCGAGTTGATCAGAATCGGGGAGGAACTCTCACGCGCGGAACTCCCCATCCGGGAAATTGTCACCTTCAACGAACAGGAGGGAATCACCGAGGAAAAGATCGAGGAGTACCACCAATATACCCTCGAGACCATTCTCGAGATCTCCCGGCACTTCAAGAAGACTCAGACCCTCTATGAGAAGTATCTGCTGGAGCCAAAACGCTCGCCAAAGCTCCACAAGATTCGCCGGAAACTGGCGAGACAGCGCATCGAGTTGTCTCACCTGGTTCGCCTGCTTGAGTTCACGCCGAGCATCGAGGAGCGCCTGGTCAAGGCAATCACCCTCGCCTCGACAGACGTCATCAAGGCAGAGCGGGAGATCGACGGACTACAGCACGCGCTTGAACGCAAGCGCTCGGTCGAAGTGCAGAAGGACTATGAGAAGCGTCTTCGTGCCGCTCGCCGTCATCTTGTCCAGATAGAGGAGAAGCATCACGTCGGCGCGCTTGAACTGAGACGCGCACGCCAGGCTGTCGTCACATCGCAAACCGAGGTTGATAAGGCTCAGATCGAGGTCAACGCAGCAACCCGTGAATTAAAGCGTAATGAAGAATTGCTCGAAAGCGGAGTCATTTCCCGGCTCGATTATGATTCGGCTAAAGATAGAGTTGAAAACGCTAAGGTTTCTCTAAACACTGCTCGTGCAAGGCTCGAGTCTTCGCGAATTTCTGTCAAAGATGCGACCGGTCGCCTTGCTCAGCAGAACATCTCTGTCCGCGATGCACGCCGTGGTGTTGAAACAGCCTCGATCAACGTTAGTTCGAGTCAGTCACGTGCCAATCAGCAGTCAGCGGTTTTACGCGGGCAGAAAAACCAG
>JBDTUW010000921.1:0-2254 GCA_040007555.1 Acidobacteriota bacterium
TGATCCACCGGCGTCAGGATTATCATACCGCGAATCAGCGGGACATGATCCAGTTTGACCACCCCGCTGACTGAAAATCTACGGCCGCCCGTAAGAAAGCCATTTCCGATCATCCAGTTCATCAGCAGGCCTGGGTATTCGCCAAGAACGGGATCGCCCAGCGCAAACCCGACACCGTGTTCGCCGCTCAGAAAGAAATGAGCCTCAACAGGGACTTTCGCGCGCAACATCTCGGTGTAGAGTTCCGACATCCCTCGAATATGACCGGTGTCTTCCGCGGTGCAGAACATAAAGGCTGGGGGGAGCGCTGCCAGCTTGTCGCTTTCCGCTGGCGGTCGCTGCGGTGAAGCGCCATAAACCAGGATCTGGAAGTCTGGCCGACTCCCGGCGCGCTCGATGCCATCCGCTGCCTCGGGATTACCCGGCAACGGATTGAGCGTCGCATCGTACGCTAGGTCCGCGCCCGCCGAAAATCCGATGATGCCGACGCGATTGGGCGCGACTCGAAACTCTCTGGCGTTGGCGCGAATGTATTGCATCGCGCGTTGCGTATCCATCAGCCACTCTCTGCGCGAGTAAAGCGGGCGAATGCGATATCTCAAAATAAAGCTCGCGATACCCCGGGCCTTCAGCCATTGCGAAACAAGCACTCCTTCATGATCCGTCGCGCGTGTCATGAATCCGCCACCGGGGCAGATCAGGACTGCGGCGCCTGTACTGTTTGACGCAGTTGGCAGGACCGGGATGATGGCCGGGCGATCTTCGTCGGAATTACCCGTCGCCCCAGGCGCACCATTCGGCCACAATTCAATCGGAGAGGCAGCACTGACCTTTCGGTTTTGAGCAAATCCGCTGTCGGAGAGGGCAACCAGGACAACCAATAGACACAATATCGTCTTCACGAGTTTGGCCTCCCTGTTGTCAGATCTGGCTGAGCTGCTCGACTCTTCCGTTGCTATCGCCAAGTTTTTCAGCGGGGACGCCCATCTTATCGAGCAAAGTCAGAAAGAGGTTCGTCATTGGCGGCTGCTCTGAATAAATGACGTGGCGCCCCGGCTTTAGCTGCCCATTGCCACGTCCAACGATGATGGTTGGCAGGTCTACATGGCTATGTTGATTGCCGTCGCTGAGGCTGCTGCCGTAGACGATCATACAATGATCGAGAAGCGTACCGTCGCCCTCCTGAATTGCCTTCAACCTTCGGATGAAATAGGCAAACTGCTCAAGATGGTGGCAGTTGATCTTCGTTACTTTCTCAATCAGATCGGGCAGGTAGCGATGGTGAGTTATCGGGTGGTGCCCGTCGGTAAAACCAAGATCGGGATAGGCGCGGTTGCTGCCTTCGCGACTGTAAAGTATGGTCGCGACGCGGGTCATATCAGATTGGAACGCGACGATCAGCAGGTCGTGCATGAGACGCACGTGCTCGGCGAAGTTAGACGGGATTCCGATTGGTTTGTCAATTTCGGGCGTCAGCTGGCGGTTCTCCACCTCGACACGGACGATGCGCCTCTCGATCTCACGAATGGCGGTCAAATACTCATCAATCTTCCGGCGATCGGTAGGCCCAAGCGTGCTGACCAGTTTGCGCGTGCGTTCATTGACGTAATCCAGAATGCTCTTCCGGTCTTCATTTAGTGCTGCTTGTACTTGTGGATCAAGACTGCTCTCCAGGCTTCCGTAGAGGCGCTCGAAAACAGAGCGCGGGTTAATCTCCGGCGGCATCGGCGTCGAAGGCGTACGCCAGGCCAGGCTGTTCTGATAGGCACAACTGTAGCCCGCATCGCAACTGCCAACCATGCGTGTCGCCTCGCAGCCCAATTCCAGCGAGGCGAGACGCGTTCTGGAACCGACGGCCTGCGCCGCAAGCTGATCGACCGAGACACCGACTTCAATATCGGCGCCGGTCGTCCGCTTGGGATGAACGCCCGTCAGATATGTGCCACCCGCACGCGCGTGATCTCCCGCCTCCTTTGAGCTGCCAGTGCGGTGCGCGAGTCCCGTCACCACCAGCAAATCTTCGCGGAACGGTTCCAGCGGTTTCAGGATACGCGTGAACTCAAAGTCTTTGCCCACACCTGTCGGCGTCCACGACTTCATCTCGATGCCGTTGGGTACATAGCCAAATGCCAAACGCAACGGCGCTTTAAGCTTTTCTGTCTGGCTCGCGAACGCCGGTGTCATGGCATCGAGCATCGGGAGCGCAACCGCGACCCCCACACCCTGGAGAAATGTTCTGCGGTGCAGATGCTTC
>JBDTUW010000922.1:0-2254 GCA_040007555.1 Acidobacteriota bacterium
CAGGAACACGCCCGCCAGTGAGTAGTAGTCGGTCTGCGGAATCGGATCGTACTTGTGATCGTGGCAACGAGCGCAGGCCACGGTCATGCCGAGGAAACCGCGCGTCACGACGTCGACACGATCGTGACGTTCGTCAGCGCGCGTCACTTCGGTGGAGCCGTTGTCGAAATACCACGGACCCAAGCCCAGGAAGCCGGTCGCAGGCAAAGTCTTGTAGCGTTCCTTCTCGTCCATCAAATCGCCGGCGATCTGCGCCTTCACGAATTTGTCGTAAGGCATGTCGTCGTTCATCGCCTGGATCACCCAGTCGCGATACATGAAGGCGTTCGGATAGGGGAAGTAACCGCGGGGATTCGGATTCAAGCTGCGATAGACGTCTTCGCCGTAGCGCGCGACGTCGAGCCACTCACGGCCCCAGCGTTCGCCGTACTGCGGCGAGGCAAGCAACCGGTCAATGACCTTGGCGAATGCGTCGGGCGACTTGTCGGCCTCGAACGCTTTGATTTCCTCGATCGTCGCAGGCAGACCCGTCAGGTCCAGCGTCGCGCGGCGGAGAAGATCACGCTTCGCGGCGGGAGCCACAGGCTTCAGGCCTTCGCTCTCCAGCTTGGCGAGCACGTACTTATCGATTTCGCTCTTCACCCACTTGGTGTCCTTCACCGCGGGAGGCGCAGTCACCTTCAGCGGCACCAGGGACCAGAACTGCTTCCGCTCTGCCGGGATCACATAGGTGCCGTTGCCGGACGTGACCGCTGCCACGGACGTCTTCGGCCACACAGCACCCGCTTTCACCCATGCAGTGAGATCGGCAATTTCAGAATCTTTTAGCTTGGAGCCGCCCATCGGCATCTTGAGCTTCGCGTCGGTGTGCATCACCGCGGAGATCAGCAAACTTTTTTCGGGAGCGCCGGGGACCACAGCAGGTCCGTGCGATCCGCCTTTTAGCATCGAGTCGGCGCTATCGAGCCGCAGCCCGCCCAGCGGAGCGCTGCTGTGACAGCTGTAGCAGCTGGCGGCCAGCACGGGGCGAACGCGAGTTTCGAAGAACTCAACCGATACAGCGTCGTCTGCAGGAGCGCCTTTGGCGCGAGACGCGGCAGCGACAATCAGGATGGAGGTAATTACAAATGTCTTGAGTAAACGCATAATGCACCTCAGTTGATAAGTAGAGTTCACGCCAGCCCACGAAATCCAACAAGGAATGCGTGGCGGAACCGAACAGCTACAAGGTTTAAAGGTGCGGTCTAAACGAGGGAACCCGCATGGTTTGCCTGACCTGGGCAAGTCCTGCTTCCGTCATACACGAGAGAAGTAGGAAATTTGAGTTTGTCACCAACCCACCCGGTTGTCAATAGAACGACCCATTCAAAAAATTGATTGGCCTGTAATGCGTTTTCGCGTTTATACTCGGGTCGTGGAGTAGGGCCACGGCGCCTGACTTCCCCTCCCTGTTTCGCGGCCGCCCCCAGTCACGGTTCTCCCCAGTCTGCGTTGTCACTCGAAGACTTTCATAACACAGGAGAATTCCATGCTTACCCGTCCGCGCGCGACCTCGTTCGCGCTGCTACTTGTCTTAGCCGGACTGCCCGCTGCAGCCGAGGAGACGCGAGGCGCAAAAGCCGCCGCTCCCAAGCCCGCTGCTTCGAAAGAGAAAACTGCCGACAAGACGTCCGACAAAACCGCGGCCAAGGTGGAGGTCGCCCCCAAGATCGGGCTCCAAAAGCCTGGGGTTCTCATCCCCTTCTCGCGGCTGAAGGCCGAGGCCGAGATTCCCGGAGCGCCAGCCTGGGTTCTGGCGTCCGACACGCTGCTGGTGCCGTCTGGGGATGCGTTGACGCGTATCGACCTCAAGACGAACAAGCCGGGTGAGCCGATCACCGGTTTTAGCAAGCCCTGCTCTGGTGCGGTCAACGCGTTCAAAAGCGTCTGGATCGCAAACTGCGGCAATGGGACTGTGGTTCGCACCGAACCTAAGTCCGCCAAGATTGAAGCAACGCTTAATACGGGCGTGGGTGCGGTGCACTATGGCATCGCTGCCAGCACCGATAGCGTCTGGATCCTGGCCGATGGCAAGACCACGCTCTCGCGCATCGATCCCGAATCCAACTTGGTGGTCGCGGAAGTGCGGGTGCCGGCCGGGTGCATGAATCTGCAATTTGCGGAGACTTCGCTGTGGCTCACCTGCGCGGCGGAAGACAAGCTGCTGCGAATTAATCCGGTGACCAACCTGGTGGAGCAGCGCATTAAAGTCGCC
>JBDTUW010000923.1:0-2251 GCA_040007555.1 Acidobacteriota bacterium
CGACAACGATCACATTCTTTCCGAGCAACGCCAGATGCGTCGTCGGCTGGTCAAAATTGAACTTCTCAATGGAGAGATAGTCAATACCTACGAGCTTTACTCCTCGGGCGGCCAAAGACTCAGCGGCAGGTGTGTCGAGGTAGACAAAGTCTCGCTGAAACTCGTGCGGAGATGCCCAAAGGCGCGAGTTGCGAGTCTTGAAAAGAACCCGCGTCACACCGTCAAGCTCAGCGAGGTCGAGCGCAGCCATATCGATGACATCCACCTCACCCACGTCGACGACGCGCGCAACTCCGATGAGCACATCCAGATCAAGCTGGTCGAGGGCGACACCGCCCTCAATGAAGTGCGCCGGGGGATCGACATGCGTTCCCATGTGAGAACTACAGCTCAAGTGCGAGACGTTGGCCACATCCCCGGCCTCGAGAGAAAGCGTCCGGTAGATCTCGACCTTCGGGTCTCCTGGATAGACTGGGAGTTCGTTGGAGATCGCGACAGTGACATCGTAGGTCTTCATGATTCTCGCTGCTTCTCCTGCAGATTTGTGTAGAGCGTTTCAACCTGAATGCGTGTCTCGGCGAAGCCTCCGGAGGTATCTATGACGTAGTTGGCGTGCTTAAGTTTTTCCTCGGCTGGCATCTGCGCGTTGATCCTGGCGAGAGCGTCGTCGCGGGACAGTTGGCTACGTTCCATCAGCCTTTCTACTTGGAGTTCAGGACGGCAATACACGACGACGATCAGGTCGAAACGGCGAAATGAACCCGTTTCGATCATAAGAGCCGCGTCGACAACGGCGATCGCGTCCGGACGACGCGATTCCACTTCCTGATACCAGTGGGTCTGTGCCTCAAAGACTCGTGGGTGAACGATTGCATTGAGACGCTGACGCCTGTCACCGTCCGCAAAGACTATCCGCCCAAGTCGAGCCCGATCGATGGTGCCGTCTTCCTTCAGCACCTCAGATCCGAAGTCCTGAATAATCTCGGCAAATGCTGGTTGGCCGGGAGCAATCGCGGCATGAGCCATCTGATCTGCATCGCTCGTCTCGCACCCGAGTTCGCGGAGCAGTCGCAACACATTTGACTTCCCGGTTGCGATCCCGCCTGTGAGGCCCACTTTCAGCATGCTTAAGAGTTGAAGCGCCGGCGCTGGCAGGCGCGCAAAGTGTTCTGCATTAACATCGCGATGGTCAATGGGCCGACGCCGCCGGGTACGGGTGTCAGATATGACGCCCGCTCGATGACTGACCTCGGCTCCACGTCGCCGATGAGAGAGTAGCCTCGCTTCTCAATGGCCGCGATGCGCTGGGCCCGCTCGTTGTCCGGGAAGAGACGAATCACCTCATCCGCAGACTCGACGCGGTTCATCCCGACATCGACAACCACGGCTCCCGATTGTATGAAGTGACCCGTGATCATCGCCGTGCGACCGATTGCCGCGATAAGAATATCAGCTTGACGGGTGACCGCTGGAAGGTTCCGGGTCTTCGAATGGCAAATTGTGACTGTTGCATTGCGGTGAAGCAACAACATCGCCATTGGTTTGCCGACAATGTCGCTTCTTCCCACCACCACCGCGTGAGCACCGACGATGGGAATCTGGTAGTAATCGAGAAGTTCGATAATTCCGGCAGGCGTACAGGCGACGAGCGCTTCCTCGCCTCGGACCAGTTTTCCGACATTGATCGGGTGAAAGCCGTCGACATCCTTTGCGGGGTCAATCGCCTCGAGGGCCTGTTTGGCGTCGATCTGAGGCGGCAGCGGGAGTTGCACGAGAATGCCGTCAATTGCGTCGTTTTCATTCAGCTGATTGACGAGCGCGATAAGTTCAGTGGTGGTGGTCTCCTTCGGGAGTTCGTACTCTTCCGAATAAAGGCCGAGGGCTTCGCAGGCTTTGACCTTGCTTCCGACATAAACCCTGGAAGCGGGATTGTCGCCAACAATTACCGCTGCCAGACCGGGACGGACGCTGCCTGCGACCAGTTCCAGAACTCGGGCAGCTACACGCTGCTTAATCGTCTCGGCGACAAGCGTTCCATCGAGCAACTTTGCCGTCATTGCCAAATAATTCCTCAGCAGTACCAGTCGAAAGGCCGCGGGCAAGTGGCGCAATTTCTAAAATCGCATTACTCACCAGGCCCGCTTAATACGATACCAATCCTCTCAGTGGGAGCGCTGATCTTAGCAGGTCCACGAATCGAATGAAATTCGGGTGAGGGGGCAGGGATCAGGGATCGGCGTTCGTAGTACCG
>JBDTUW010000924.1:0-2251 GCA_040007555.1 Acidobacteriota bacterium
TTGAGGCATCGACAAGACCGGATTTGTTTACGGAGGAGGACCGAGCTGCTTACCTCACCGCCTGGTCACAACCGGGCGCACTGACTGGTGGCTTGAACTACTATCGCGCAGCACGGCTTGGTCCACCGTCGAATGCGTCGGATGGACCTCCGACCCCGTTTGTTACAAATGCAAAATCACTGGAGGTGAATGTTCCGACGCTCGTTATCTGGGGGGAGAAGGACACTGCCTTGCTTTTGGGCAATCTTGAGGGTCTTGAATCATATGTCCATGATCTGACTCTCGTGAGAATTCCAGGTGGTAGCCACTGGGTTGTTCACGAAGAATCTGAGCTCATCTGTAAACACACCCGCGACTTTATCGACAGGTGAGTTTGACGGTGATTTTTTCAGTATCGATCCCAGTTCGAAATCAGTATCAATACGGATGGCGGTGAAACCACAATGGCATCAGACTCTGAGCCGTCAAGCAAACTTGAAGGACTGGAGACGAGCAGGATGGGAGTAGGGTTGTAAGACTTGGCAAATCGGTGCATGGCGTCAGCCAGACCGTGAGATGGGATGGGGTCAGGGGGAAACACATTCCATCTCAAGATGAAGGAGGAGTCATTACGCGTGCTGAACGGGATCGCACTCGGACGGACTCCTCCTTGCTTGTTTCTGTGCTCTGGTGGCATCAACCGTAACTGCGCGGATCAAAAGAACCCGCGATGTCGGCCCTTGTGGATCCCGACCCTACCGTCGGAACGTTGTGTAGTCGCCACGATCCTTTGCCGTCCCTTTGCCGGACCCCTTCAAACGTCACCCGCAGATCGCGCCTCACGTTCACCTACTTGACACTTCGTTGCCCATCCATTCAAGATACGGTCGAGTTGAAATAGGGTCATTTCCGAAAATCTCATCACCAAGAGGGAAGCGAATAATGCGTACCGTGAAGACGGCACTGATTGGCGCGGGCTTTGTCGGGCCTCACCACATCGAGGCGGCTCGCCGGCTCGGCTTTGTTGACGTAATCGCAGTCGCCGGCAGCTCGCAGGCCTCAGCCGAGGCCAAAGCCGCGCAACTCAATATCCCGCGCGCCTACGGCAGCTATGAAGCACTGTTGGATGATCCAGATGTTGAAGTCATTCACAATTGCACACCGAACGACCTTCATCTTCCGGTAACGATGGCCGCCATCAAGAGGGGCAAGCATGTCATCGCGGACAAACCGCTCGCCATGAACTCAGCCGATGCCGCGACCATGCACGAGGCTGCAACGCAGGCCGGGATCGTTCACGCCGTGACCTTCAACTATCGCTACAACCCGGTGATCCAGCACGCCCGCGTAGTCGCACAGCGCGGGGATCTCGGCGCCGTTCACTTCATACATGGCGGCTATCTGCAGGACTGGCTGCTGTACCCGAACGATTACAACTGGAGACTTGAGAAGGAGGGCGGCGATTCACGCGCAGTTGCAGATATCGGATCGCACTGGTGTGATCTGGCCGGGTATCTGACCGGCTCGAGGATAAGCGAGGTGCTGGCAGAGTTCACCACGGTGTTCCCGACCAGATTCAAGCCGCGAGGATCGCGAGACGCTTTTGCCGCCGGGGGCACGGCCGATACTTTCGACGAATACACTGTGGACACCGAGGACTTCGCCAGCGTTCTGATTCGATTCGAAAATGGAGCTCGCGGCGCTTTCTCCGTCTCACAGGTGAGTGCAGGGCACAAAAACGGCCTGACTGTCGAGATCAATGGGCGTCAGGCGTCGGTTGCCTGGAACCAGGAGCGGCCCAACGAATTATGGCTGGGTCGGCGGAATGAGCCGAACGGACTCCTGCTGAAGGACCCCTCTTTGTTGGATCCGTTGATCAGACACTATGCCGCACTTCCGGGTGGACATGGCGAGGCCTGGGCCGATGCGTTTCGGAATCTGTTGCGCAATGTTTACACTTTTATCGCTGAAGGTCGCTCGATCGAGCAAGATCGTGAGAAGGTCGAGTTTCCAACTTTTGCCGACGGACTAACCTCGAACCGTATCGTTGAGGCAATCACCGCCAGCGCCAAGGGAGGCGGTGTATGGACCGCGGTAGCCAAGTAGTGGTCAGTGGTTAGTTGCCAGGTGCCAGTTGCCAGTTGCCAGTTGTCAGTTGTCAGTTGTCAGTTTGGAGGAAAGCGCAATGCCGTTCGTAGTACCACCTTTAGGCGGAATGTCACGACACCCGAGAATGTCTCGAAATCGCGAGATTCCGCCTAAAGGCGGTACT
>JBDTUW010000925.1:0-2249 GCA_040007555.1 Acidobacteriota bacterium
CACCGCCCTGGGCATGCTGGCGGTCGATGCCTGCCTTGACGCCGGCCTGCGGATCACCGTCCTGCCACAGCGTGTTGAGGCGATTGATCACACGCGGGTCGGCCCAGATGCCCTGGCTGTACTGGGGGAAGAGTGGCCAGACAGGGTTTCCTGCAAAGAACCCTATCAACATATACCAGGGAAAAGCCACGGCCGCGCAGACTGATAGCCCCTTCAGCAGTTGACCGCGCGTAAAGGCAACGCGCTTCGCCGCAATCAAACCGAATAAGACGGTTAAGCCACAAATCACCAGGCCCGTCGTTTTCGTTCCCGCTGCCATTCCGGACAGCGCGAGGCCCAGCAGCCAGAACCGGTAGTCACGCTTCTCCCACACAATGCGCAGAGAATAGATCGCAAGAAAGGTATAGGAGGCAAGCGCGACGTCCACGTAAGCCGCTCCCCCCAGCCATCTCACCAGGGGATGCGACACCCAGATCACAGCCGCTGCAAGTCCCAACAGTGGTTTTCCGGCCCGCATTCCCAGGGTATAGAGTCCAAAGGCAGTGAGCATGAGAAATGAGTGCTCGACCATCTGAGCAAGCACGTCATCCACAAGAGCCATTGCCCACGAGAATAGAAGATGGTTCAGAAGCGGAACTATCGGCCAGTGGACTCCGAAGTTCGGTAGGATTTGATGCGTCTCGAGGTACTGCCTTGCCAGCGTTAAGTGGTATGTCGTGGCGTCCCATTGGACAGGCGGATAGAGGCTTGGGAGAAGGAGCAGTGCCCAGTAGACGGCGATCCCGACGAGGATCGCGACCTGCCAGCGGTTCAAGCCCAGAAGTTGACTGTCGATATTCCGAATTCTGAGCGTTCGAAACTGCCTGACAAAACGCCATGAGGGCACGAGAGCGGCCAGACAAGTGGCTGTCAGGATCACTGGCCGCGAAAGCAGACCGAGTACCGCAAGAGCCAGTAACGCTAGCGCACACAAGCCAAGCCCCGTCGCAGTCGTCATCACCGCTCGTTCGAGAAGCGATGCAAAGGGAAGCGGTCGGAGAAAGACATCTGCCAACGTGTAGGCAACGGCGAGGATCAGGCCAAGGCCTGCGACGTGCGCCACGATCCAGATGAGCAAATCGATGGCTCCAGTCATCTTTGACGAAGTCGGCTCGAACTTAGCGTGCGATACCGCTGCTGTTGGTTTCCTGAGTGGGTTTGAGTGGGGTATTGCGGTGCGGGTTCCATGTGACGCCCCATTTTGATTCGTACCGCCGGCGGTTCGTCTCGAAAAGACGATCGTACTCGCCGCTCGCTATGAGCTTTCCAAATGCTGCCTGACCGAAGTGGTGCACAAACGCATCCATGGCGCAGACAACGCGATAGCCCTTCAGCCTCACGCGCATCGAGTAGTCGTCATCTTCGAACATGCCGATGGCGAACTGCTCGTCGAGCGGGCCGACCTCGTCGTGCGTCCGTCGTCGCATGGCGACGCAGTACATGGCCAGCATATGAATCTCGGCGAGCTCGCCGTCATGAGACCATGTGTGCTTCCGGGCGAAGGCATCCATTTCACCGATACTTCGATAGGAAACGTCGACCTTCGCTTCGTTTCCGACAGCATTTGTCATCGGTCCCACCAACCCAATTTGCGGATCGCTCAAGTGATGTAGCAGACGGCTGAGCCATCCTGCCGGGACGATTGTGTCGTTGTTGAGCAGGACCAGGTATTCGCCGCTGGCGATGGCAACTCCCTGGTTGTTCGCCCGTGCAAAGCCATAGTTTTCCCCGTTGAGGATGACGCGAACGTTGGGGTGAAGACTTGGGAGTTTGCTCAACCAGTCGGCAGTCCCATCGTGAGAGTTGTTATCGACGACGACAATCTCAAAGTTGGGATATTCGGTGTTCCGAAAAATGCTCTCGATACACAACCTGGTCAGGGCGAGATTCTCATAGGTAACGACGATGATGCTCGCGCGCGTGGTAGTACTGGCTGAAGCAGTCGACACTTGCGAATATCGTGTTTTCCATGTGTTCTGGGCCGCCAGAGTCCGGCGGCGTTGCACTAGCGCTGGATCATTTTCGGCCAACGCGTGATCGAGCTTGATGGCGAATTCAGCCGTGCTGCCGGCGATGTAGACGTATTCTCCGTGCCGCTCGACTTCCGGCAGATTGACGGACACCACCGGTTTTCCGGCGCTCAGGTATTCGTAGAGCTTTACCGGATCGGTCGATTCCGTGATCTGGTTTATCTTGAAGGGAATGATGCA
>JBDTUW010000926.1:0-2249 GCA_040007555.1 Acidobacteriota bacterium
TTCAAGCCGGTACAGGAACTCTTTATCTGAACGCCGAACGGTTGGGCCGTGTCCCTGCACGTCAGTTGCGTAAGTCCGTAGGGGCGGGGCTTGTCCCCGCCCGTTGGGGTCCACAAATTGGCGGACAGAGACAACGGCGCGTTGCAGTTGCGAATGGGCGGGCAGGGACAAGCCCCGCCCGTTGGGGTCCGAAAATTGGCGGACAGAGACAACGGCGTGTTGCGGTTGCGAATGGGCGGGCAGGGACAAGCCCCGCCCGTACGTACTGTTGGGCTCCGAAAATAGGCTGGGCATCCAGCATTAAATGAAACGTTAGCAAAAGGAGATACTCAATGAAGCGCTTTGCGATCCTCTCTGGGATCCTTGTCGTGGGCACCATTTCATCGTTCGCTGCCCGACAGCAACCACAGCCGGCGCAAAGACCGCCAGTTGCTCTCGAAATCCTCAAGGCGAAAGAGAACCTGTATGTGATCACTGGCGGGGGCGGAAACTCGGCGGTCTTTATCACTGAGAAAGGCGTCGTGCTTGTCGATACCAAGAATCCCGGAATGGGTCCTGGCATACTCGAGAAGATCAAGTCCGTCACGCCAAAACCGGTGATCATGGTCATCAACACTCATACCCACGGGGATCACGTCGGAAGCAACAGCGCCTTTACAGGTGCAGTTCAATTTGTTTCGCAGGAGAACTGCAAAGCCAGCATGGAGAAGATGCCCATGTTTCAAACCGAGGACGGGAAGAAATTTCTGTCGACTCGTACATATAGAGACAAGCTCAGTCTCCTGAGCGGTAATGAGAAGATCGATCTCTATCACTTCGGCCCTGGGCACACCAGCGGTGATACCTTTGTAGTCTTCCCCGCCCTTCGTACGATGCACAGCGGTGATCTGTTCGCCGGAAAAAGTACTCCTTTGATCGACACCAACAATGGCGGCACTGCTCTTGAATATCCTCGCACACTGATGAAGGCGGCCGCGGGCATCAAGGGTGTAGATACAGTTATCCCCGGGCATAGCGCTGTCACCGATTGGGCAGCATTCAAGGAGTACGGCGATTTTGTTCGAGATCTGGTGGCAGGCATCCAGCAAGCGAAGAAGGACGGAAAGACCGTCGACCAGACATCGGCTGAGCTCAAACTGCCTGAAAAGTACAAGGACTACCAGATGGGGCGTTTGAAGGACAATGTTACCAAAGTATACGCCGAGTCGAAGTAGCGCTTATCAAAGCGGCCTCTTGGCACTATTGTTTTTCGCGGGCTTGCTGACGCCCGCCGCGCTGGCGCATCCGGCTCCTTTCAGCTATCTCGATCTGCGACTGAGCGTGACCGAACTGCAAGGTTCACTTGTGATCAGTCTCAGCGATCTCGCGCGCGTGCTCAGAGTGAGCCCGGATGAAGCGCTCTTAGACACTGGCCTGGTGGAGTCAAAACGGCCAGAGATTCAGAAGCTGCTGAATTCTCGTCTGCGCCTCATCGCGGATGGCAATCCGCTAAATCTTGGGGTTCTGCGTATCGAGGCGTTGCCCGAGCGGCAGGCGTTGGCCTTCCATTTCAGCGTTCTGCAGGTGGCCCTCCCCAGCGTGATCCGGATCGAATGCGCTTTGTTTCCAGACGACGAGGAGCACCAGACACTGACCGGCATCTACGAGAATGGTCAGCTCGCGCATCAAGAGCTGTTTAACATACAAAGAACAAGGCTCGATTATTCGCCAGGCGGCCCGCAAGGCACACTTGGTGTGGTTCAGAAGTTCATCCGAAGCGGCATCTATCACATCCTCTCCGGAGCGGATCACATTCTTTTTCTCATTGGGTTACTGCTGCTGGGCGGGCGTTTGTGGCGTCTGCTGACGATCGTCACCGCGTTTACGCTGGCTCACAGCATTACGCTTTCACTTGCAGCGTTAAGCGTCATCAATCCGCCGGAGCGCCTGATCGAATCGGCGATCGCGTTGAGCATTATTTTCGTCGGTGTCGACAACCTGGTGATTGGGCGTGAGGGTCGGGATCTGCGAGTCTGGATCGCCTTCTTTTTTGGACTGATTCACGGATTCGGATTTGCGGGAGTGCTGGGTGAGTCCGGTTTGCCGCGACACGCGCTCGCCTGGTCGCTCTTCTCGTTCAACCTGGGTGTTGAAATCGGCCAGGCATGCATCGTTGTTGCGCTCGCGTCTCTGCTCGCTGTGGTGCATCGGCGTAGTCCAGAGCTTGGGAAACGAATCGCGAAAGTTGGCTCGGCAGTAGTCATTCTTGC
>JBDTUW010000927.1:0-2230 GCA_040007555.1 Acidobacteriota bacterium
TTCAGTTCACTAGACCAGCCGAGCTTTGCCCGGCGCTCCGAAAGACGCGAAGAAGGAATGGGTGAAAGAAGGCGCTATCAGCAACGACATGTCTTCCTTCGCGTCTTTCGCGACCTTCGCGGCCTTCGCGTGAGTCTCCACGTTCTTAGAATCTCACTTTTTCCAGGAAACGCAGACTCAACGGAATCTGTCTCACCGACGTCGGCGATTCATCTTCGATGAAGTAATACTTCACGCCGGCCTTTTGCGCGGCGCGCAGAATCGCAGGCCACTCCAATTTCCCCGCGCCCAGCGCAACATCGTTCTTGACGTCAGACTTCCCGGTCAGCACACCAGTCGGCGTCTCTTTCTTCATATCCTTGACGTGCATGAGTTCAAAGCGGCTACCATATTTCTCGAGCAGCTTCACCGGATCCTGCCCTGGGTGGACGATCCAGAACACATCCATTTCGTAACGCACAAACGCCGGCTTCGTTTCCGCCATCATGAGATCGAAAAGCGTTCCGTTGCCGTGCGGTTGAAACTCGTAGCCATGCGTGTGGTAAAAGAACTTCAACCCCTGCTTCTAGAGTGTCTCGCCCGCCCGATTGAAGACGGCTGCGGCCTCGCGTGCAGTCGTCTCGTCGAACGGATCTTGATGGGGAATCCAGGCGCAGCCGACATATTGCAGCCCCAGCGCCCTTGCTTCGGTAGCGATCGCCTGAACATTGTCGCGGAATTCCTCATACGGGAAGTGGCCACTGACCGGCTTCAGCCCCTTCGCGGCAAGTTGCTCCCTGAATTTGTCGGGTGCGATGTTGTAGGTGCCGGCCAGCTCGACATATTCGATGCCGAAGCCGCGTGTCGTATCAATCGTCGCCGCCACGTCTCTGGCGAACTGTTCGCGCAAACTGTAGAGCTGGACGCCGAGCGGTCCCTTAAAGCTCGGCCCTGTGCCAGTCGGATTTTGATTGAGCATTCCGATATCGGCCAGCCAGTCCTCAAAGCGGCGATGCCAGGTGCCAAAGGGGATGCCATCGCGCGGCTTGATTCCACCAGCATGACCGCCCCGGGCATAAATGTGCAGATCGGCGGGCACATTAACTTTGAAGAGCGAATTGAAAAATTCGACAGTCTGGCGTGCGTGAGAAGCGTCGTCTACACCTGCGCTGGTTAGGAAGGCAGGAGCGGCATCGGGCGGCGCCGTAATATCCATGGGCGACCAGCCGGCGTATACCAGGCCGACGAAATCCGGGCGGCAGCTTTCGCGGTCAATCGCATCCAGCGCATCTGGCGCACCCGATTTTCCCCGGTCAAAACGAATGTCGGCAAGCGCGGCCAGCGCGCCACCGGCGGAGAAACCCAACAGGCCAATCCGCGTTGGATTGATGCCCCACTCTTTAGCCCTCGAACGAATGATCCGAATGGCGCGCTGAGTGTCCTGCAACCCTTCGCCTTCGACGGTATATTTGTAGCCCGGCGTCTGTGCGAGGCGATATTTCAGAACGAAGACCGTCACACCCAGGCCGTGAAGCCATTCGTTCAGATCATACCCTTCCGTTCCTGTGTTCAACTCCCGATGACCACCGCCCGCCGCAACGATAAGCGCCGTACCATTCGCCCTGCCAGCCGGGGCCGGGAAGACCTCTATCGATGGGTTATGAATGTTTTTGAATTGGCGAACCACCTCGCCGGGCCGCGGATTAACCGGCGTGGTGATCTCTTTTTCGTTTGCGCCCTGTAAGGTGGGATGGCCCACGGGCCACAGGTATATCACTTGCGGCGGCGCGGGCTCTGCGGCGTAAGTCATCGCCGAGCTGAGTGCAGACAGTAGTAGAAGTAGGCCCAGCTTCTGATGGAGCATCGATCGACGATTCCCTTCCTCAATATTTCGGATAGTCTCACCAAACTGCGCTCGCCGCATGAATCGACACAGACAGGAATTAGATAATTTTCTTCGCGCCAGCAGCGACGGTTCAGAAGTCAACCGAACCGTTTGGCCCTGCAAATCTCACCCGGTTGAAGGCGTTGAAGAACTCCGCACGGAACTGGCTATTCCACTTACCCTGATCTGATGATGATCGAAGCCTTCCGCTGAGTCGAATTGGTCAGTGGTCAGTTGCCGGTTGCCAAGTGAATCTCTCCCCGCGTCTGCTCCTCCGCGCCTTCGGTGTTGAGCTCGTTTGCAACTGACCGCTCACCTTGAGATCCGCAGGTTGGAGAAGTGTGCAATTGTGCCTGGACCGACCCA
>JBDTUW010000928.1:0-2224 GCA_040007555.1 Acidobacteriota bacterium
GAGTGGTCGAGGACATCGACAGGCCCCAGCATGAACTGAATGTCGCGCTCGGGGTCGATGTTGTTGAGTACCTTCCAGACGACCTCACTCGGCTCCTGAACGTTGACCTCAGCATCCACGACAACGATGCACTTTGTGAACATCGCCTGACCCAGCCCCCAGACGGCATTCATGATCTTGCGGGCGTGTCCCGGATACTGCTTGCGGATCGAGACGAGCATCAGATTGTGAAAGATACCTTCGAAGGGAAGGCTCATATCGACAATCTCCGGATACTGCCGCTTGAGGACGGGCAGCGTAATTCGTGTGATCGCCCAACCCATCCAGCAGTCCTCCATCGGGGGTCGACCGACTATCGTGGTTTGATAAATCGGATTGCGGCGATGGGTGAGTGCAGTGACATGAAAGACGGGATATGGCTCCTCCAGAGTGTAGAACCCCGTATGATCTCCAAATGGCCCTTCGGAGCGGTACTCACCCGGCTCGACATAACCCTCAAGAACAATTTCGGCAGTCGACGGCACTTCGAGATCAACCGAGACGCACTTCACCATCTCAATCGGCTTTTCACGGATAAAACTCGCAAAGATCATCTCATCGAGATCGTCGGGAAGCGGGAGCGTCGCAGCGAAGTTTGTAATCGGCTCAGCACCGATGGCGACGGCAACTTCCATTCGCGCGCTGCCTCGACGCTCTTCATCCCGGTGATGTGCCGCACCGTGTTTGTGTATCTGCCAGTGCATACCGGTGGTCTTTTCGTCATAGACCTGCATGCGATACATCCCGCAGTTGCGTTTCCCGGTACGCGGATTTCGCGTGAAGACCATCGGGAAAGTGATAAAGCGACCACCGTCTGCTTCCCAGCATTTGAGAATGGGAAAATCAAAGAGAGAGAACTCTCCCTCGCGCTTAACCACTTCCTGGCAGGGCCCGGACTTTACTTCACGAGGAAAGTACTTCCCCAGCTCGGCGAGCTTTGGAAGCATCTTGACCTTCTCCAGCAGGCCTTCGGGCGATTTGAAGTCCAGCCATTCAGTCAAACGCGCGGCGACATCGTCGACACTGTCGACTTCAAGTGCCAGCTCCATGCGACGACGGCTGCCCAGGGCATTGATGAGTACCGGAATTCGCCCGCCATCGACATTCTCGAAAAGCAGAGCAGGACCGCCACTCTTGGAGACTCGATCGGTGATCTCCGTGATCTCCTGATCACTTGAAACGGGAGTTTTGATGCGACGCAACTCACCGTGCTTTTCCAGGACTTTGATGAATTCTCGAAGGTCAGTGTATGCCATATGACAAAGGTGGGAGGATTCGGCGGTCGAGAGAAGAGGGACGGTTCAAATGGAATCAGCGACACTAGTTCTCACGGGTGCCAGCGGTGATACTCGTAGATCGGCTCCACCTTCTGGCTCAGTCGTTCGTAGTCGCCCGGCCGATCAATATCCTCAATGACCGCCGTTGAGATGACGGGAACTTCGAGGATTTCATCTCGATGAGAGTTGACCACAGCGCGTAGCCCTTCTGGAGAAGCGTCGTCCAGCAACATGATCTCTCCCTCGAACTCCCGACTGATGATAATCGGATGACCGTGGCGTCCGTGAGAGACCGGGACAACTATCTTCTTGCCGCCTTTTTCATATGCGTCGATCAGCTGATCGATGATGTCCGAAGTGACCATAGGCTGATCCACAAGGGCGATCAGGACTGTATCAGGTCGGGAGCTGAGCTGTGCGAAACCGGTCTTGATGGAACTGAGCATTCCCTGACGGTAGTCCGGATTGATTGCGTATTGGACGCCTGAGCCGGCGAGGAAGGAGCGCACTTCCTGTTCGCGATGGCCAAGGACGACGATTATCTCGCACACCTTGGATTTGTTAAGGCTGTCGACGCACGCGCCGATGACGGTGCGTTTTCCCCACTTGAGAAGGGGCTTGAACGCGCCCTCCATGCGGGAGGACTCACCAGCGGCTAAAAGTATCGCGGAAATCATATGCACGGTCTCGCTAAACGGTATGGTGGAGTCGAATCACTATCATAGCGTCTTCGGCGGGGCAGAGTCTAACAAAAGAAAGGAACAGGTATCCAGCGGTGCCCGGGTTCGCCGGGCATCCACCAAATTTGGGACTGCAGGGACGGCAGCGACAATCAGGGGCAGCAGCGACTGCACCGGCAAGGGGAACTGCTGTCCCTGCTGTCCTTGTTGTCTCTTTAGTCGGGGCCC
>JBDTUW010000929.1:0-2222 GCA_040007555.1 Acidobacteriota bacterium
CGGGCGGCGGTGGCACCGGCAACTCATCGCCGGCGTTCGCCCGAACGGCGACACGGTAATGCGAATCGCGCGGATTGATTTCATACGCCTTACGAAAATGCTCGAGCGCCTCGTTCGTTCGGTTTGACTGCCAGTAGAGCCAGCCGAGGCTGTAGAGAGCCGCATCGAACCGCGGATCGAGTCGAACAGCCTTCTGCAGGTGCTTGAGCGCGCGATCAGATTGACCACGCTCCCAGTAGGCTCGGCCGACGAGATAATGCATTTCCGGTGTGGGTTTGAGGGCAAGTGCACGCTTGAGATGAGCCAGAGCTTCGACCAGACGCCCCTCACACGCGAGCAGTCTGCCCAGACCGTAATGGGCAGCAAACGAGTCTTTGTCGATGGCGATTGCGTGCTGCAGGTGGAGTTTCGCCAGTTCTGCTTCGCCCTCCTGGCCACTCAGCAGACCGAGCAACAGGCGCGCTCCAAAGTGGTTGCTTTCGGTGCCGAGCGAGCGACGAAGATACAAGCCAGCCTCGGTCGATTTGCCGAGCTGAAAATATGCCTCGCCGATGGTAAAGCTGAGTTCGGCGTTATCGGTATCGAGAAGAAACGCCTGTTCGAGTGTGCGCAGACCACGGCGCGGGTGTCCTTCACCGAAAAGCTCCGTTCCTTCTTCGACGAGATTGGTGAAATCGTCGCGCTGAGAGCCGCGATACGCAGCGACAATCAGCGAGCAACGCTCATCGAGACGTTCTCGTTCGACGGTTTCCTCATAGTGGCGCGCCACTCTCAGTCGCCAGCGTTGCTCGAGATCATCTGGCTCAACGACGCTCGTTTCCGACAGTATCTCAGTCAGAGACTCGATCATCATGTGATCGTAAAAACTGCCAGTTGCCTGCTGTTGCGCCAGTTCCAGCAATTGCTCGAAACGGTCCTGAGCCCGGGTGAGCGCTGCTTCGAGCGTGCTGATGCGCTCGAGGAGATGCTCCTCAAGTGTATGGTCACTCGTCGCCAGCAGTGTGTTCGCCTGCGAGCCCGAAATGATGAGGAGACGGGTGCCGCAGGCCGTGCAATGCTCGGCCTCGAGCGGGTTGATGGTTTTACATCGCTGACAAAAAATCATGGTTTACAACAAACCGGCCAATCGCAGGAAGGCCTTCAGGCCTCAACTGCGAGGGCAACTGCGTTTCCACCCCCAAGACAAAGGCTCGCAATCCCGCGATGGAGGTTACGGCGTTTCATTTCGTAGAGCAGGGTCACGAGAACGCGGGCACCTGAGGCACCGATTGGATGGCCGAGTGCAACGGCGCCGCCGTTGACGTTGACCTTGCCCGGATCGATTCCCAGTTCGCGCATAACCGCCACGGATTGAGACGAGAAGGCCTCATTCAGTTCAAATAAATCCACCTCCGAGAGATTCCACCCCGCTTTTTTCGCGACCTTTCTGACCGCTTCGACGGGAGCCATCATCACTAGTTTTGGCTCAATACCGGATGTCGCCTGCGCGATGATCCGCGCCAAAGGGTCGCGTCCCAAAGCGGCCGCCCTGCTTGCGCTTGTGACCACCAAGGCAGCTGCTCCGTCATTAATAGTCGACGCATTGCCCGCCGTCACGCTGCCCCCCGCGCGAAATGCGGGTTTCAAGCGACCCAGCGACTCAGGCGTTGTTTCAGATCTTGGTCCCTCATCCGTGGTAAAGATCAGGTCCTCGCCCTTCCTTTGTGGAATGCGCACCGGGACGATTTCATCAGCGAAGCGTCCGCTCTCGATTGCAGCGATCGCCTTCAGATGCGAGCTGGCGGCGAAGTTATCCTGCTGCTCGCGTGAGATGGCATACTTCTCGGCAACGACTTCGCCGGTTTCGCCCATATGCCATTTGTCAAAGGCGCACCATAAGCCGTCGTTGATCATCGAATCGACGATCTCGCCGTTGCCCAGCCGGTACCCTTCGCGCGCCTTCGTCAGCAGATATGGCGCATTTGTCATCGATTCCATACCACCGGCGATAATGATCTCAGCATCGTCGAGCGCGATCGCCTGAGCCGCAAGCATGACCGCTTTGAGTCCCGAGCCACACACCTTATTAATAGTCAGGGCTCCAACGGCTGTCGAAAGACCAGCTTTGATCGCGGCTTGACGGGCCGGGTTCTGTCCGAGTCCGGCCTGAATGACGCAGCCCATGATGACTTCATCGATCTGGTTCGATTCGAGCCCCGCTCTTTCAAGGGCGTTGCGGACGA
>JBDTUW010000930.1:0-2220 GCA_040007555.1 Acidobacteriota bacterium
CAAGGACTATCGTGGCAAATGGGTGGTCCTTTACTTCTACCCGAAGGATTTCACATCAGGGTGCACGATCGAAGCGCGCAATTTCCAACGGGACCTGGCGCTCTATGAGAAGGCGAATGCGGTGATCCTCGGTGTCAGCGTTGATACCTCCGAGTCGCATCAGAGCTTCTGCTCGAAGGAAGGGCTCAGCTTCAAGCTGCTCGCCGATACCGAGACCAAGGTCTCGTCAGCTTACGGTTCAGTCCGGGAGTACAACGGCAACAAGCTCTCGGCGAGAAACACCTTTTTGATTGATCCAAAGGGTAATGTCGCGAAGGTGTACATGGGCGTCAACGTCGCGAAGCATAGCGAAGAAGTGCTCGCCGCGATTGCTGAATTGCAGAAATAGCCTCTCCTGGCCCTTCGCCTCTGCGTTAATATTTTCAACGCAGAGGCGCGGAGGCATCGGGGGCGCAGAGAGGTAGCGCCTACTTTATTGGGAATTCCGGGTTTTTAGTGGGAAACGCTCCGTTGATTGTTGGCGGCCTGTTGCTTTCCGGAGTGTGATTCGTCCGGTTCATGACCAGGCCGTCAATGACAAGGTCCCCGCTGCCGGTTTGGGTAAAGTTGATAGCTCCCGTGCCCGGATTCTCGCCCCAGGTGACGATCCAAGCCGACGGGCCAACGCGAATCTGCCCACAGACGCTCTTAATGTTCAGCGCGCCGTCGAACTCCAGATCAATGTCGCCGGCTCGACCGCCCTGGGCGTTGGTTTCTATCACTCCGGTCAGACTCCGGAAGAGGGCGTTCCGCATGCCGCGAGTGGATGGATCGATAAGCAGGGTGCAAGCGGACTTGATCTGCCCCCACATCTAATGGCAACTCTGCTCAATGCGCCCCGACATCAAGCGCCCTGTGCTTAGCAAGCCGGGGGGAAGACCGGTATGACGAGGCCGGCAGTCGTCAGCGTCACCGCGCGCAGATTGTCGCCGCTGTTGAACTTCTTCCCCTTCTTTTTCGGATTGTATCTGAGCACCGCGCCCGAGAGGCCGATGTTGGTACTCGCCCAGAGCTTTAGGTTGCCTTCCTGCTTGCTCGGCAGCGCCGCAGAGAAAACCGGGCTGATGAGCGGAAAGGCGTCTGACAGGAAACTCTTGAACTGGCAATTCGCCGCGCCGTTGGTGAAGTTGTAGGGCGTCCCAGTATCCTTGTTGGTGAGTATCCCCTGCAACGCGCCGATGGCGGGCGTACCAGTGTACAGATTTCCACTCAGGTTGTTGACGACCAACAGGGTCGAGTTGCCGTCAGCCGCACTGTAGACCGGATCAAGTTCCAGCACGCGCGGAACCTTGCCGTAGTGAACCCCGTCGAAATTCAAAGTTGCTATGCAGCCGAAAGTGCAGTCAGCCGTAGCCGGAACAGCGGCGATAGCTGCAATCGCTACGGCGTCCAGTTTGGCCTGAATCCCGGTTGCTGTCGTCACCTCGGCGCGTCCTGAGAGGAAGTTGTGATTGCTCGGCACCCCATTGCTGTCGGTAGCAATCGCCCACAGGTAGCCTGTTTCGCCTGGAACAAGATCGGAAGCGAGAAAGTTGATAGTCTGCTTGGGCGCGAGACAGACGAACGTATCAGCCGGAACACAACTGCTTCCATCAACGAAGAAGAGATGAACAAAAACGCCCGTGCTTTTGTGGTTGTTGGTCAGCGCAAAGCCCGTGTTATGGCTGCTGGGGCTGGCGCCGGAAGTGTAGTAGTTGTAGAGGAGCACTGACCCATTGTCTGGCGGCTTTCCGCCGGGCGCGGGATCACCGGGTGGTGGCCCGAACGCTGTGATGGTCACAGTGGCGCTGCACATGCTGGAGCCGCCTCTGCCGTCGGTCACGGTCAGCATCACGCTAGTCATGCCAACTGGATACGGCCCCGGAGGCGATTGTGTGAGCGTGAGCGGATCGCCATCAGGATCGGAAGAGCCATTGTCAATTGAAGCATCAGCGGTGTTGTCTGGATTGGCGGAAACAGTCTTATTCTGGCAACGGGCGATTGGGGCGGTGTTCGGCGCTTGGCAATAGCGGCCTCCGGTATTGAAGCTGATAATTCCTCCCCAGACAATCATTTCTTCTCCAGTCCAAACCGCCGTGTGGTGCTCGCGAGACATCGGAGCTTCTTGGGTCGAGACGGATTTCCACGTGTCGAGATCAGGACGGTAGATGGAACCGGGACCGGGTTGAGATTTGGATTCAG
>JBDTUW010000931.1:0-2212 GCA_040007555.1 Acidobacteriota bacterium
CTCGCCAAGGGGGCTGAAGACCTCGGCGTCTCCTTCGAGGTCCATTGCGCCTTCCTGATCTCGGCCCTGCAGCAGATCCAGACCGAACTGGGTCTGCGACCTGCCACGAATTAGCGGGGCAGAGGCTGACACTCGAAGACATCCACTCTCGGCGTCTCTTCGCCCCTGATGCCTCTCGGTTAATCCTGACCCACTACCGATCAATCCGCTAGTTTGCGTCCGTTTGCTGCTATGAGTTACCATCAACCTACAGGTCGCGGGCCCAACGGGTTACGCGACCGGTTTTCCGAAGGGAGTGCGACGAGACCATGGCTGCAAGAATGAGCTTCAACGGCTTCAAATCAGCAAGCGCTCACTCGCTTCTCGCTGTCATCCTGCCGATCGTGATGATTGCTTGTTTTGGAGGCGGCTGGATCCTTGCTGCCTCGGCAGATTCGTTGTCAGCCGGTGACGCCCGCGCGCTGCTGCAGCGCATCTTTGGCGCCGATTTCAAAAAGAATCAGGTTCAGATCAAGAAGATCAGTTCCGGCATTGGTGGCGGAGCCCTCGTTGACGCGCGGATCGAAACCACGTTTCGCTTCGCCCGCGAAGGTCGTGATTGGAAGGCCGTCGAGATGCGGGTCGGTGACCGGCAATGGGAATCGCTTGAGTTGGTTGATGAAGCAGTTCGTCGCGAAAAGACGCGCAGAACCACGGCCGTACTTGAAAAGATCGCGGCGAGTCTCGCCGCATACCATCGCGTCAGTGGCCGCTACGTCGTCGCCGATGAGTTCATGAAGCTGCTCGACGAACTCGCGCCTCGTTATTTTGGCCCGATCGTTTATTTTGATCATTGGGGCACTCCGCTCACGTACCGAGGGACCGAGACCGGGTACCGTCTGGCGTCGGCTGGACCCGATCGCGCCCCGGATACTTCTGATGATCTTGTTCTCGAGAACGGTGTCATCAAGCCAGTGTCCGTCGCTCAGAATCGTTAAGGCACGAGTTACGAGGGTGCATTTGGGAGCCATGGGCTATATCTCGACCAACGATCAGCAGTCACTCGGTGAGCGCTATCTGATGACTGCTCTAATTATCGTGGTTCTCGGCTTTTCGTCGCTGATCTGTCTGCTCGCACCCATGTTTTTCAGGGTGAAGCCGCAATTGGTTGAGACGGTGAACTGGACCAATTTCCTCTACACGATCGCGCTGCTGATGGGACTGGCAGTGGTCCTGATAAGGCGAGTATTGCTTTCGCGGGTAATGCTTGGCGGGGCTGCGCGTCAGGGCTCCAATGCAGTTCTCGCGCGACTGAGTGTGACCTCGATTGTCTGTGGCGTGCTGGGTGAAATGGTTGGCATCCTCGGCCTCGTGGGATATCTCGTCACGGGTGAGTCCTTCGGCTGGCCGGTCGGAATCATCAGCATTCTGCTCATTATCTATAGTTTTCCGCGCAAGCGTGAATGGATCAGGTCGCTCGAGAATACTGAGGCGCCCTCGCCAGTTGACAGCGGGTCAGCGATCCTGTGATGAAGGGAAGTGTCACTTTGGTGCAGTCCGCGAGACATCTATTCCGTTTTGCGTTTGTAATTTTGAGCGTGCTGGCCCTTCCGGTTTTTGCCAACGCTCAGGATCAGGCGAGCATAGATGCATCAAAGGCGCGTCGTCAGGCCTATCTGCGTTTCATCGAGGCCCAGCGGCTGAGAGGCGAGGCTCAGCGTACGAACAATGCTCGCCGCCTTCAGGAATCGATTGAAGCCTACAAGGACTCGATTCGCCTTGATCCAACAGCGGCTGAACCGCACGTGGACCTCGGCGAACTTTATTTCTTCTCACAGTCGCGGCTCGATCTCGCGGAGAATGAGGCTCTCGAAGCTGCCAAGCTTGACGTGACCAGTGTCAGCGCGCGACTGCTTCTCGCCAGGATAAGTATGACAGGGCTCCGCTTCGAGAAGGAGCAGAAGCCGGAGCAGATCGAGCGCGCCGCCCGCGCCTATGAGGAGGTCGTCCGGCTCGACAATGGACTGACCGAGGGATGGGCCATGCTCGCCGAGCTCTACGAGCAAAAGGGCGACAAAACCAAACAGTTGCACGCGCTGGAACGCTGGACGGGTTCACCTGTGCCCAACGATCCGGCCTTCTACCGCTGGCTGATGAACCAGGACCTGTCTCAGGATCAGGCATACTATGAGCTCTCGATGCTCTATCGGAAGCTCGGCCGGAGCAATGACGC
>JBDTUW010000932.1:0-2200 GCA_040007555.1 Acidobacteriota bacterium
GCCCGGCGCGGAAGTGCAGCCGCGCTTCTTGAGCGTGATCTTGCCCAAAGACGCGCCATCGTCATTACTGCTTGCGCCCGTGACGATGGGCGAAGCGGACGGAACGAGCAAGTATTCAAGCGGTCGCCGTCTGGCATTGGCACGTTGGTTGACGCAGGCGGAGCATCCGCTGACTGCGCGGGTGATGATGAACCGGTTATGGCAACATCATTTCGGGCAGGGGATTGTCGCCACACCAAATGATTTTGGGCGCAATGGCGCGCAGCCGACGCACCCCGAACTGCTCGATTGGCTGGCGACGGAGTTTGCCTCTCCCAAAGAGGGACGAAGCTGGAGTTTGAAACGGATGCACGAGCTGATGGTCTTGTCGAATGCATACCGGCAGGCTTCAACTAACGAAACGAGCAAGGCGAAGATTGACCCGGAAAACAAACTCCTCTGGCGCATGAATCGGCAACGGCTGGATGCGGAGGCCTTGCGTGATGCGGTGTTGGCGGTGACAGGCACGTTGACCGTGCAGCTTTACGGCCCTTCGATCCGTGTGCCGATTGAGCCGGAAGTATACGAGACGATCTTCACCGAATATGAGCCAGACAACCTCTGGCCGATACACCCAAACCCGCTCCAGCATACGCGGCGCAGTATCTATTTGATGCGTAAGCGCAATGTACGACTGCCGCTGCTGGTGGCGTATGACGCGCCGGACCTCATGAGTTCATGTGGTGCACGCGGCGTGAGTGTCCACGCCTTGCAGGCTCTGACGTTGATGAACAGCGAGTTTATGCTGCAGCAGAGTCAGGCGCTGGCGGCGCGGGTGTTGCGCGAAGATTTGACTGAAAGGCTGCGCATTGTGCGCTTGTTTGAACTGGCGTTGGGAAGGCTGCCTGACACGACGGAATTGCAAGCCACGCGCGCGTTTTTGCAGGCGCAAACAATCTTGATTGCCGGGCGACAACATCGTGGCGAAAAGATCGTGCAAGTACTCGAGTTGGCAAGGAAAGTCTCTCGAGCAGAGGCTGCCGCCTGGGTGGATTTGTGTTTAGCAACCTTGAATTTGAATGAGTTTGTCTACGTGAACTAATCGGGAGGCAGTTGTGAAGCAATCAGCAGCGCATATTCCAATCACTACCTCGCGCCGCGATTTTCTCGCCAACGCCGCGAATGGCTTTGGCTCGTTGGCGCTGGCCTCCCTGATTGCACGCGACGCGCAAGCCGTCCAGCAAGCCAAGGAGACGAAACTCGTCAACCCGCTCGCGCCCAAGGCACCGGATTTCGCGCCTACGGCCAAGGCCGTCATCTTTCTCTTCATGGTCGGCGGGCCGAGCCAGATGGAGACCTTCGACCCAAAACCAGTGCTCGACAAGTGGCACGGCCAGCAACTGCCGCCCTCCTTCGGCGAGATCAAGAGCCAGTTTCTCAAGCCGGGCACGCCGCTTATGGGTAGTCATTGGAAATTCAACAAGCACGGTCAATCGGGAATCGAGGTCAGCGAGCTGTTCCCGCACATCGCCTCGTGCATTGATGACATCGCGGTGCTGCGTTCCTGTTATACCGAGAGCTTTGTCCACGCCCCGGCTATGTACGAGATGATGTCTTGTCGCGTCTTGCCCGCGCATCCCAGCCTGGGCAGTTGGGTGACATACGGCTTGGGTAGTGAGAGTGAAAATCTGCCTGCCTATTGTGTCATGACACAGCCAGAGGGCTTGCCCGAAGGCGGCGCGCCGATGTGGGGCGCCGGCTATCTGCCGGCAGTCTTCCAAGGCACACAGTTACGCAATGGCTCAACTCCCATCCTACACCTGGCTTCAGCCGGTCAGAGCAGCCACGCCCAGCAAGCTAACCTGCTCAAGTTCATGCGCCGGATCAACGAATTGAAGCTTCGCGGAGACGACAGCGAGTTGCAGGCGCGCATCGCTTCTTACGATCTGGCCTTTCGGATGCAGCAACACGCGCCGGAGGCGATAGACCTCAGCAAAGAGAGCGAGGCGACCAGGCGCCTTTATGGGTTGGATGACCCACAGACCGACGAATTCGGCACTCGCTGTCTGCTGGCGCGTCGGCTGGTCGAGCGTGGAGTACGCTTCACCTTGCTCTTTTCCGGTGGCGGCCCGGTCAGCGTGCAATGGGACGCGCACGACGACATCAAGGGCAATCACGAGAAGATGTGTCGCTGGACTGACAAACCGATTGCCGGCTTGTT
>JBDTUW010000933.1:0-2187 GCA_040007555.1 Acidobacteriota bacterium
CAGCGAAATCGCATTCGTCGAGGATTGGAAGAGCCATGGGCAGAGCGCTAGGAACAGACCAAGCGAAAGGCGAGCATGGCGTGTGGATGACCTGCGCATTTCGTTCCTTTTCAGATGTCGTGAACTTGACGGTCCATTGCGACTGGCTAGTCGCGGCTCATTATCAGCTATCGTTATCCCTTTCCACAGCATTTCGTCACCCGCTTCGCAAAAATGTTCACTTAACACGGCCAACGCTGAGCCACGGAGAGGCAAGAGGCGCCGAGATGGATATGTCCTCCGCGGCGCTGCGCCTCTTCGTTAATTACGGGGCGCACCTTACTAGCGGCCCGCAGGGCAAGAGATCCACTACACGCGGTCATTCAAGGCGCTCGCCAGATGTTGACCGTCGGAATCAAGACGGGACTGTGGAAACACGCCACAGGTTAGTCAGCCATCACACCAGAACGCCCCGCCAATCCCAGTACATACTCCCCAACAAATGACTCGTATGTCAATTCGCGCGCGGCGTTGAGAAACACTCTCGCGCACGCAGTTGTGGCTCGCAAAATGCTACTTAAATCGCGGGATAGAAAAAGATGAAAAGATCTTATACAAGTGGAGGTAACATGAAAAGATTCTTAACCGCGATACTTGCTGTTTCAATGACTGGTCTTTTAAGTCTTTCGGCTCTAGGTCAGCAGAAGGAGTTCAAGGAACGCTTCAAATTCAACCGAGATATTCTGGTCGGAACGACGCTCGTCAAGAAGGGCGAATACCTTGTCAGGTTTAACCCTAACACCAACCAAATGTCTATTCACGACGGTCCTCGGGTCGTAGCTCAGGTGGCCGCCACCGTGAAGATGTCCGACAGGAAGTTTGACCAGGGCGCCCTCATGACGATCGATTCCGCTGAGGGTCTCAGGCTGTCGGGGTTACGCATTGGCGGAGAGCGAGAAGAGCTGATTTTCTGAGGTATCGCTCAATTAATACTAACTGTCCTTACTAACCTTGACGGGCCAGCGGCTGAACGCCTGTGGCCCGTGACTACGTTCCATCACCAAACAACTCGTATTCATACACGTCGTCCGACAGATTCCGCGCCGAGCATCCTCCTCATCCTCTTCATCGGCACATTGGGGTCAGAAGCGAACCGCTTAGCTGTCCGCAGCGCAGATTTGCCTGGTTATTCAGTTGGGCGAAACACGGCAGCCGTTTCCAGTGCCCGATGGCCTTGATGAACTCTTCCTCAACTCCTCCATCGCATAACGATGTCTCTCGACCGTCACTCGAGCGGTAGTAAACGGTTGCCTCAACCGAATAGTTACGCACGTCGACACGCGATTTGTAGTAGGTCGCACCCATATCGAGGCTATTCGAGGTGTAGCCGAGCGTAGGCAATATCGTCACACGAGAAATGATCCGCGGTGAAGGAAGTCTCTCCCTCTCGCCATACTCCCGTCGATACGCAGCAATCGCTCCGTCCCACGCGGCATCTATCCACTGCAGACGAACACGATAGCGCGTCTCTATGTCATTGCGCGCGAAGCCGTTGGTCTGCACCGGAATTCGATGGATGGGGGTGAGGACAATCGCCTGAGGCCGTGCTGGTCCAAGCGCCTGATCGAGCTGCTGCGTTCGCTGCGCGTCCTCGTGTATTTTGTTCAATGGCGAAGAGGTCCGAATTACACCATTCGCGAAGACGCCATCGATGGGGTAATTTGGCGGCCAACCTGGTGCCAGATTTAACGGACTGACCACCAGCAGACCGGTTATCGCCATGACACCTGCTGCGCTTCTTATGTTCATTTCGATTCAGCCTTCCTCTTAATTCCAGCCCGTTTTCCAATTCCGAATGAACACCTGTTTGGCCGCCAGGACATGAAGCTCATTCGACCACCTGGCAATCGATCTCGGTTCCATCTGACCGTATTGATGAGCGGCCAAGCGGTTTAACGAGGCGCGAATGAATCAGCAGCGCTGAAACACCACAGACCGCCATCACAGCAGCCATAGGGATCGCCGACTCAACGTGGAGCAATCCGACAAAACCACCCGCGAAGGTTGCCATCGCAAACTGAAGCGTGCCGAGTAGAGCGGAAGCCGTGCCAGCCCTTCCCGCCTGATGTGCCATGGCGCCAGCGATCGCATTCGGAAACGAGAAGCCGAGGCTCGTCACATACCCGAACAATGGTGGCAGGATTCCCC
>JBDTUW010000934.1:0-2184 GCA_040007555.1 Acidobacteriota bacterium
GACCTGCTGACGTTTTGGCTCCGTTCCGTCAGCCCGCCTAACGCTCGCGTTCAGCGGCGCGCCGCGTCCGCTGCAACGCGTTGTTAGGCCGAGCAGGAGCGCGGCCTCGCCCTCGCGCTCACGCTCGATGTACCGCAACCTCTGCCAGAACCGCATGATTCCTATTGCGTGGTCATCAGCGAATAGTGATTAGCCACAAGCTGCCACCTCCCGTCCGTCATAACCCAGACGCGCGTGAAACGATTTTCGCGCGGGACGTCCTTGCCCCTGTCCTGTCCGACCATCGTGGAGCGACCGGTTTCCACCGCGGTATTTCCATACACGCGCACGCGAACCTCGGCGGTGGTGATGGATTGGTACGTCAGCGCACGCGTTGTGAAGTCAGCGATGACCTCTGCCTTGTTGCGTACGACACCGGTCGGTCCGATGCCGAGAAAGTCATCGGCATAGATCCGGCGAAGCGCGATGCTGTCGGCGGTGATCTGCGCGCGAATACGCACCTGATCCTGCTGCTGCACGGCCTGCTCGGTGCTCGCCGCATCTCGTGTCTGTGCGCTCTGCTGCTGCGCGATGGCGCTCGAGACAGCCGACAGCACGAGCGCAGCGATGATCGACGTTCGTTTCATTAGACCCTCCATAGCAGCCTGATCCTAAGCTACTGCGGGTAGAGATGGCTGCGTCCTCGTGTCGCATGGTCGAGTCGTCGGAATTCGGGTGCGGCCTAACGATTGCGTTGACGCGGCGGCGCGAATCAAAGCACGCTCCGCCGAGCCAAGCTAGTTGCGAGAGGCGCTCCCGCCGCTCGCGTCCAACGATTTGTTCGGTTGCGCCTACGAGCCAGAGGGTTCTCCGTTCCGATTGGGGAACCGTTCGATAATTCGCGAGCAGCCGAAGAAACCAAGTCGCCGCGCGCGAGGGCTGCAGCCAGGCGCGCTATGTCAGAGATCGTAGTGTCCATAGAACCGGCCGCGCGCACCTTACTACGGTCGTCGTGCGGAACAGCCTTTCCATCGATGCTCCATCCATCTGCGGTGCGTCCGTTAAAGTCACGACGCCATATCAAGCTGGTATTCTTCATGCCGAGTGCGTCGAAGATTCCCTTCTGCATTTCTTCGCCGACGTTCAGGCCGAGGCCCTTCTCGAGGACAAATTGAAGAAGAATGATCCCGTCTCCTGAATAGGAGTAACGCGTGCCCGGGTCGAAATGAAACTTGAGCTTGCCATCAGTTTCGAGAAAACCGAAGTTGGAGAACCCGGATGCGTGATTCAAAAGCAGACGTGGAGTCAGCTTCCTCCAGCGATCATCTCCGACGAGGTCACTCCAGCGTGCATAGCGCTCTCCTATTTCGGGATCGTTGTAATCCGGGAGCGGTTTGGGGAGATACTGTGCAATCGACCTATCGAGGTCCAGGATACCTCGATCAACGAGCTGAAGCACCAGGTATGCAAAGGCTGTCTTTGTTAGAGACGCACCATACATGATGCTGTCGAGTTCCAGGGGAGCGCCGGCGGCATTGCGGCTACCGTAGCTGCGCACGTAAGCTACCTGCCCCTTGTCGATAACGGCGATCGCGATACCTTTTGCGCGCGTTGCGGCCATTGCGCGATGCATCTGGGCGTCGATCTGCTGAAGTGTGGGAAGAGGATGAGTCTCTTGATGGGCGTCCCGTGATTGCCCCTGATGCATATTGGAACTCCAGCTGCACAATGAGAAGACCAATAGTCTCGCGAGCGAGCTGCTCTTCATTATGGAAGCTGACCCTTTTCTTGAATCCCCCTTCATCATCAGGAAGTGACAAGCGACAGGTGACGAGTGACTACATCCGTTGAGGGGCATCCGCAGCATGCTGTTGCAGCTTGCAGACCAGCCGCCCTCCAACCTTGCGGACCGCATAAGCCGCTGCCTATCCTCGCACCTCGTAACGAAGCTCCACTATTCCGCTCTCGTAGGCTTTGACCTCCGCCAGATGGAGGGCGATGTCTCTGTCGAGCTTCTCGAAGAATGGGATCCCATCACCAATCAAGATCGGCAGGATCGAATAACGAACTTCGTCGGCTAGCCCGAGACGAAGGCATTCGGCGGAGACCACACCGCCTCCAACAAACCAGCTGGTACGGAACCAGGGCCGTAGGCGCCCATTCACGAACTGCGCGAGATCGCCTGAGTGGAACTCGACGGTATCC
>JBDTUW010000935.1:0-2184 GCA_040007555.1 Acidobacteriota bacterium
CCCGCACCGGCGCGTTCGACGGCCTCCGCATTTTTCGTCTGATGATCGTCAGCCGCGAACGGAAATGGTACCAGGATCGCTGCGCGGCCTGCCGCGGCAAGCTCCGAAACCGTTGTCGCACCCGCACGGCTGATCACCAGATCTGATTTCGCTACCTCCTCCACCATGCGATCGAGAAACGGGCTGACATGAGCCGTAAATCCACGTTCAGCGTAGGCCGCCCGAAGGCGGACCGCGTCGGCTTCACCCGATTGGTGGACAATACTCATTCGCCCCCTCTCCGGCTCAAGAAACGGCAGCGCGCCGATCATTGCGTCGTTGATCGCCCGCGCGCCCTGACTTCCACCAGTGATCAATAAGTGCACCACCGCACCAGCGCTCTTCGCCGGAATACTAAAGAACTCTTCGCGCACCGGATTGCCGGTGATCTCAGCCTTCGGTCCAAAGAACCCTCGCGCCTCTTCAAACGAGACCGCCGCTCCGCGAACGAAACGAGCGAGCACGCGATTTGTAAAACCCGGAAGGGCATTCTGCTCAGCAAGCAGGGTCGGAACTCGCATCAAAGCCGCAACCAGCACCACAGGCCCCGAGGCATATCCGCCCACGCCAAGAACCACGTCCGGTTTGAACCGCCTGATCAAAGAACCAACCGCCAGAAAACTTCCGGGCAACATCAGCAGTGAGCGAAGCCGTTTGACGAATCCGACTCGCTTGAGGGCCGCTACCTCGATCAACTCGAGATGGAACCCCTGCGCCGGAACTATCCGAGTCTCAAGCCCCTTCGCTGTGCCGACAAAGATCACCTCAGTGTCTGGATCCCGACGTTTAAACTCCTGGGCAATCGCGATCCCGGGATAGATGTGCCCGCCTGTTCCACCGCCTGCAATGATCACCTTTGTCGACATCACTCCACAGTTATCTTCGGCCTCGCACGCCCCCACTCAGAAATGTTGAGTAGCACTCCAACCGCCGCCATCGTGATCACCAGTGAAGAGCCGCCGGCACTGACGAAGGGCAGCGGGATCCCCTTGGTCGGCGCAAGACTCAGGACAACACTGATATTGAAGAACGCCTGCGCGATGATCATCGTCGTCAATCCAAGCGCCAGCAGATATCCAAAGCGGTCTGGCGCACGATGACACGCCCGCAGACCGCGCCATAACAGAAACGCGAATATCAGAACGAGGGTCACAGTCCCGATCAGTCCCAATTCTTCAGCAATCACCGCGAAAATGAAATCCGACTGAGCCTCCGGAAGATAAAGGAGTTTCTGTTTGCCCTGTCCCAGACCAGAACCGTGGACCCCGCCCGATCCGACCGCAATCAACGACTGCATCACCTGATAGCTCTTGCCTCTTGGATCACTCTCCGGGTCAAGAAACGCGATGACGCGTTCCCACCGCCAGCTGACCCGGCCAATGTAGTAGTAGCCGCCAATCAGAACCACTGGCACAAACTTCAGCAGATGACGCATCGGCACCCCGGCGACAAACAGCATCGTCACGAAGATCAAACCCAGCATTGCGGTCGTTCCGAGATCGGGTTCTTTGACGATCAGCGCCGCAAGAACACCCGTAATTACGGCGGCGGGAAGAACCGTTTCGGTGAAACTGTCGAGCACTCCCTGGCCGTGTCTTTGAGTCAGAAACCACGCCAGAAAAACTACCAGCCCGATCTTTGCCAGCTCGGATGGCTGGCCGGACATTGGTCCCAGACTTATCCAGCGATGCGCACCGTTTCGGGCCGGAAAAAGAAAGACCGTCATGAGAAGGGCGACACAGACGAGAAACAGCCCGTAGACGACGACCGGCTTCGAATAAAAGTGGTAATCGATCCGCATCGTGATGGCCATGGCGACGAGGCCGAGCGCTCCCCACTTGACCTGTGTCAAGAGGAATTGTTCGGTGTCCCGTTCGCCGCCGGAGGCGCTGTACACCATGACCACTCCGAAAAAGACCAGACCAACCGCGGTGGCTGCCATCCACAAGTCCCAGCGAATCTGATCGAGTGTTCCGAGTGCCGGATTTGCTACTTGCTCGTTCATTTCAATTCTCACAGGGCTTTGGCGGTGAGGTTGCGCACGGCTTCCTTAAAGACTCGTCCGCGATGTTCGTATCCGGTAAACATGTCAAAACTCGCGCAAGCCGGCGCGAGGAGTACTACCTCACCCGCCTCGCTCAACTC
>JBDTUW010000936.1:0-2170 GCA_040007555.1 Acidobacteriota bacterium
GACAACTGACAACTGACAACTGGCAACTGACAACTGGCAACTGACAACTGGCAACCGACAACTGACAACTGACAACTGCTACCGATGGTTCCACAAGTGTCCTGGTGAAAACCAGGCCGGTCTGAAACTTTGCAGGGCACGCATATACTGGGCGCGCTCGAACTCGCTTGGGTTAGCGTAACTCTGCTGACTCATGCTTCCCCGCACCTGCTCTACCGACTCATACTCGCGCTCTTCCATCCATTGGCGCAAGCCTTCTTCGATGACTCGAGTCCGCTCGATTCCGTGACGCATCAGCACCGAGCAGAGCATTGTACCGACGCACGCCGCGTCGGAAGCCAATTTGGTCGCGTGATACTCAACCGGCAACATGCGCTGATTTGCGATTGGTAGCATTATGTGATACCAGTGAGATGGATGAAGGGCAAGCATCTCAAGACCCTGGTGGCGATCTTTCACGACCCGGTTCGTGCCAATATCGCCTGGGACGACATTGAGAGAATGCTGGTGTCTTTGGGCGCTGAACTGAGCGAGGGTCGTGGCTCGCGGGTGCGGATTGTCCTGGGCGATTTGCGCGCCGTTTTCCACCGACCGCATCCCGCGAAAGAGACAGATCGTGGCGCGATCAAATCGATGCGCAGGTTCCTGGAAGCGGCCGGCGCCAAGCCGAGTGATCAGGCGGAGTGACTACGATGTTGACTTATAAAGGGTATCAGGGAATTGTGGCCTACGACGAAGCGGCTCATATCTTTCACGGTGAAATCATCAACACGCGGGACGTCATCACGTTCCAGGGGACGACCGTCAGACAGTTGGAGAAGGCGTTTCGCGATTCAGTCGATGACTACCTGGAGTTTTGTGCGTCGCGAGGGGAAGAGCCGGACAAGCCATTCTCGGGTACGCTCTCTCTGCGAGTCGAGCCTGAGTTGCACCGCGCACTTCACCTACGCGCTAAACAAAGCGGCAAGAGCCTCAATAGCCTGATTGAAGAGGCGCTGCGCCAGGCTTTGACACAGGTGTCGTCATCGCATTGACCTGCAGAAGCTCTGGTGTTCCAACCAAAGACAGCCTCTCTTCTCCCTTAGCGCCTTTGGGTCCTCTGCATCTTTGCGTTGAGATTGTTTGCGCCAAATCGCTGATGAACGATGAGGAGCGGACTAAAGCATGGCGTGGAGTGACTTCAACGCGCGGCCTCCACTCCCCCACTCCCTACTTCCCCATTCCGCATTCGAATGCTAGACTGCGGTCGCTTTTCCCCAACCTCAAAATGCAATACGTCGTGGACAACTGCACCAGTTCTCTCGGACAAAAGGAGGTCTAGATGACAGACTTGGCATCCCTGTTGCTCCCGATTGTAGTCTCTGCAGTGATCGTCTTTCTCGCGAGCTCGGTCATCCACATGGCAACACCCTGGCATAAGAGCGACTACCGCAAGCTGCCAAATGAGGACAAACTCCTGGAGGCACTGCGCGCTTTCTCCATCGCCCCCGGTGACTATATCGCCCCATGCCCTTCGAGCATGAAGGACCTGAACACACCGGAGTTCATCGAGAAGATGAAGCACGGCCCCGTCATGGTCCTGACAGTGAAACCTGCCGGCTCGTACAAGATGGGCAAGAGCCTCACTCTCTGGTTCCTGTATTCCGTAGTCATCGCCATCATCTCAGCCTATGTAGCCGGGAGAGCCCTCGCGCCCGGTGCCGATTATCTGCAGGTCTTCCGGTTCGTGGGTGTGACCGCTTTTGTTGGATACTCGCTCGGATTGTGGCAGATGGTCATCTGGTACTCACGTTCGGTGACCACAACAATCAAGAGCACAATAGACGGACTGATCTATGCCCTGCTGACCGCGGGAACGTTCGGGTGGCTCTGGCCCACGATAGGTCAATAGCAAGGGTTCAACAGGAGGTTTCTGAGAGTCCCCTCACACTCGGAGGTCTCTGCACCCCCGCGGGTTAATCTGGAATCTCAGTGGGCGTGATGCCCATCTCCGCGTCTTCCTTTTCTCCGCGTCTCTGCGTTAATCTGTCCCGCGCACTCAAATCCGAATAGAACAGCGAAGGTGGCGTGAAGGACAAGGAGCAAGTATCTGATCCGATGAGATCGCAGATCAGCATGAAACATTGCTCTTTCGCGGCAAGTGAACGGTTTGACCCGGGCGGTGCCGGTT
>JBDTUW010000937.1:0-2168 GCA_040007555.1 Acidobacteriota bacterium
AGCCCCGGCGCGTTGCTATGGGACGCGCGTTCTGGGGCGCTCTCGGAGCGTGTCTCCACAGAAGGAGTGAATCGTTCCAATATGCGCTTCTTCCAGTTGAGGAAGCGCCTTGTTCAGAAACTGTTTTTCCTCCGGTGACGCATCGGGCGATTGGCGCTCGCGTTCGATCTCGGCTCTCAATCGAAGCTTCAGCTCGCCGGCTGCGAACTCTGTGAACGTCACGGCCACCGCGTCCGCCAGCTTGACGCGACCTGAGCAGATACCCGCAAGGATCCGCCTCACCAGTTCACTGGTCTTTCCAGTGCCGGCTGCTGCCTCGACCACCAGCGTCGTATCGAGGTCGTTGCGAATTCGATCGCGCGCGGGTTGGTCGGCCAATGGCTGAGTTGATGCCTGGGTGACGGCATTGTTCATGGCAACTCTCTGAGTTCTGTGAGCGGAGCGAGCCGCTCGTTCGGCTTCCTTTTCGTGCGAGTTTCCTCCAGAGGACCACAGACCGCCCTAAAGTCACACCAGCCACAGGCACCTTCCTCGGGGGCCGCCGGGAGAAACGCATTCGTCAACGCCTCATCAATCGTCGCCACAACTGAAGAAACTGTTTCGCGACTGTCATCACCAAGCGGAACTACGCGCTTCTCGTAGCCGCCAGCCGCAGTGCAATAGTAGAGACGTCCCGACTCAACCGGTCGCTCCAGCAACTTCTCGCACGCCAAGGCGTAGAGCAGAGGTTGCAGCGACTTGCCACCGCCGACTACGAGATCCTTTTCTGCCCGCGCCTTTCCTGTCTTATGGTCGGTAATCCGAAGTTTCCCGTTCGCGTGGCGCTCAACAAGATCGATCGATCCTCGCAGCCTCAGGCCACCCGCAATCTCAACCGGTTCGCTCACGCTCTCGGGATCGCGATTTCGCGAGCCGATATAATCGATACCAAACGCCAGCTCAAATCTGTCTGGCACCCAGCCATCATCGGTCTCGCTCATTCGACGCAGCCATTCGCGCAAATCAGCCCTGACACTCTCGATCGCGTCGTTCCACACCCGCGGAATGGCCGGCGCCAACTTGTCTTCGTAAGCTCTGGCCACTTTATCAAGGGAGGCGTCAACTACTGTCCAAGCACTATTAACCTGATCAGGGCGTAGCGGGAGAAGACCGTCAGCCTTCAACTCAGTCAGTATCTCAAACTGCACATCGTGAAACAGGGCGCCCCGCGTCAGGGGATCCATGACCTCAATTGCGGCTACATCTTCGCGCGGCCGCAGACGAAACACCGAACTGAGAAAGAACCGGTATGGACAACTGGCATAGTGCTGCAGAGCGGTGGCCGAGAACACCCGGGTTGAGAGTTGATGACGTCCCATCGCCTCTTTTCCGAGATCATCAGGGTCGACTAGTCCATCGTTCAGCGTCCACTTCCGGCTCCAACGGTGGAATCGTGCCCGAAGGGTCCGTGCCAGATGTGGATTGGCCGACAAGAGATAGCGAGCACTGCCGGTCGCGCTTTCCGGCTCGGCGTCGACCAGACTTCCCAGCAAAGCGAGGTCATACTCTGACTCATCAATGGCATCTGCCGGATGTTCCGGTGCTGGCCAACCTAGACGCGCTCGAGTCGCAGATTCTGCGTGTGAGGCAAACTCCTCGAAACTGGGGAGCCGACCGTCAGCCGCTCGACGCGCTTCCAGCGCATAGAACGAGGGCACTCTTGGGCGCGATTGCTGGGCATCAATGCGGGGATATGAAAGGTAAGCGCGCTTTCGCGCGGCCCCGATAGCCAGACGCAGCGCAACGCGCTCGAGTTCGAGCCGATCATGTCGCGTAGTGAGAATGCCGCCAGACGCCTCTCGCCGAAGGCGATCCGGCAAGATGGGATCTTCTACAAGCTTTCGGGGAAATAGCTTCTCGGCCAGGCCGGGAATGAAAACAACGTCGAAGGTCAGCCCGCGCGCCGTCTCAATTGGGCCAACAAAGACACGACCATAACGCCAGCGTTGTGGCGGGATGCTCAACTCCCGCAGCCTGGGCTCCAGCACAAGCTGGACTTCATAGAGGTCTACGGGCCCAACCGGCGCCATAGGTTCCAGCTCAGCGAGTGTAGCTAACAGTTCACTCGGGTCGCGGACCGTTGCCAGGGCGAGGTCGCGAAGCTGAGTAAGCCACTGGCCCCAGCTTGC
>JBDTUW010000938.1:0-2166 GCA_040007555.1 Acidobacteriota bacterium
GGTGTGTCAGCTATTTTGGCGTAATCACGACAATGCCAATCCGCAGAGTGTTCTTGTCGCCGGACTGCGCCGGAAATGAGAGTTGCTCAACCGCATATTTCTGCTTGAGCAATTCCACACTTCCCACGTCACGCCCCTCCCAATCCCAGAACTTGACGGTTTCTCCACGAATCTTTCCCGTCAACAGCAACTCCAGCCCCAACGGGTCGTGAACCAGCTCGACAAGATTTCCCTTGAGATTCGCATACTCGCCCGTGCGCCCACATATCGGGCACAGCTCGACGTCGGCATGGTTCGGGTTCGTATGTTCGACCTCGTAGTGGACACTCGCGCCAAAGCGATAAAAATCGCGATCGACACCGTGCACTTTGAGTTTAACTCGCTCGAGTTTCTGTCTTTCGAGCGCGGAATAGTAATAGCGCAGATGGAATGCATGGGAGTGCTGCACTGGTCGCTGGCCACGCGCTTCCCAGGGTTGCAGGTGCTCGATAATGACTTCGAAGTCGCACGCCTCAGGATTACTAAAGGGACCGTAATACTCCGGCAAGCGCATCGCGGTGCGGAGATTCTCAGTCACCAGTTTGACGGCTGCAGAAAATGATGGTGCGAGACTGGCGTCGACATAGAACCATGCATTTGGATAACGCGGCATCGTCGATTCGAAGCTAGCCTTCGGAGGCAACTGAAACTCAGCAGTTCGTCTCTGCAACTCGGCGCTTCCTCCGAGCACAATCGGGGCCGGATTGTCGCGAATGGCATCACGCGGCCATTCTGTCTTCGGCCTGAAGTTATAAGTCAGAAAGTACTGATTGATAGTCGCACTGTTCCAGCGCGACACCCTCGCCATCTTTCTTGACTCAAGCAGTGTCAGCGGCTCAACGAGGCGCGAAAAGTCCGTGAAGTCAGCCCAGCTTCCAGTAAACTTTGCCGGCCAGCCGAGTCTTGCTGCGATCGGATTGTCGAGCAAGCGACGACCCTCTTCGCTGAGCTTCTTGTGGGTGCCCTGTTGGTATTCGCGGAGGGTGATAGGCCGATCGATGGGATAGTACTTCTTTTCGAGGTCTCCCTCGTTGCCCGTGATGCTCAGAGTCTCCCAACCCAATGGCATCGATCCATGCTTGCCCCACTGAACATTAATATGGGGACGGCCGGCGTGTTGGCGCGCATCGGACAATGCCATCGCACCGCCCGCAAGAATGCGGCCATGAAAGTAAGTCCACAGTTTCTCGACTGACTTCTCATCTTTGGAATACTCGACCCAGACTACTTCGTGATCGCAGGGATCATTATCTTCCGGGAAATCTATATCGTCCTCCCAGAAAAGGTGATAAGCGATTTGACGTGATGCCGGGTCAAGGATGACGGCGAAATCCTTGAGCGGAAAGAACTCGGTTCTGGTCGTAAAAAGACGTGGCGCAAAGTGCTTGACCAACTGCCACTGCTCCGCGGAGAGCTCTTTTGGCGGATCGAGCTGAAGAGCGCGCGCGTACTGCCGGCTCGCGTCCTCCAGACACCGACGCAAATGCAGTTCGACGCCTCGATCCTGATAAAGGGCCGGCCCGACAGCGCCATCCTGAGCCATCCCGGGAACAACTGACAGACCCAGCATAAGAAGCAATAGCGCCGGCCATATCCGGCGCGCGGAACCAGGATTACTCTTTGTCATCTCTCGTCGCGGATCCTTAAGTGATGAAGACAAACGGTTGACTGTTCAAATGGCAGCGGTCGAAACGAATTCGCAAGCGACTCCGATCCGACCGCTGCCTCTGGTTGGCGCTATATCTAGAAATACAGCTTCAGACCAAACTGGATAATGCGAGCGTTGGCCGCGGTCAGTATCTGACCAAAGCCGCTGCTGTCGCGTGCGATGTTCGGGGGTCCGAAATTCGCGTGATTGAAGACATTGAAGAGCTCGGTCCGGAACTGGAACCGAACACGTTCGGTTACTCGAAAGTTCTTGGCAAGATTGAAATCAAAGTTAATGGAGTCTGGTCCGCGCATGATTCCGACCCCGGCGGTGCCAAATGCCTGCGGGGAGGGATTGAAGGCCGGTGAGAACGCGTCGGTGTTGAACCACCTCGCCAGCGTTTGTTGAGAATCTGAGAGGACCGGATCGCCGATAAGATTCGGGCGCGCACGACGCTCGCCACCAATATTGAGCACGCT
>JBDTUW010000939.1:0-2164 GCA_040007555.1 Acidobacteriota bacterium
CTTCCGCAAAACCCTTCTCGATGAATGCCTTCATGGGTAATGCCACGAAGAAAGTGGTGCAGGTTGGCTCCTGGCTGAGAAGACTTCATTCAATCTACTACCTGCCGGTGACGCGCCTTCGTCGGGCAATCGCACACCAGCACGTACCGTATATTGCCGAACTTTTCGCGGCTGAGAAGCAGGCGTTTCTCCTCAACCCCGACTATGGTCAGGTCGAGACCCTCAAGTACCTCTCGGCGGATGAATATGACGACCTCCTTGCTGGTAATATTGTCTTTCTGGACCTGTATGACAGCAGCGCGAACAACACGATCCTCGAGTGCATCGTCAGAGCCACTCCGGTGCTCGTCAATCCGCTTCCAGCAGTCAAGGAGTACCTGGGTGAAGGATATCCATTCTATTACGTCAGCAGGAGTCAGGCGGCTCGGAAGGTGGAGGATGTCAACTTGATCGAGTCAGCGCACACGTATCTCGCAAATCACCCGATCAGGAACCTGCTGACGCGGGAGCAATTTCGCGACTCAGTCACCTCGTCAGAGATATATCGCAACCTCTAGCCGCAACGCACCGATCAAGGGACGGAGCGGACTAGGTAGGTGGGGAGACGGCATTGTGAGTGACGGTGCCTCGCGCACGTTCGGGACCTCGGTGCTGCGAAGGATGTCTCGGGCGACGTCCGGCGAATTCATTCCGGAGATCGACGGCCTGCGCTTTATCGCCATCGCCGCAGTGGTGCTGCACCATCTGATGGCGGCATATCTCACCGACACCCAACGTCTGGGTCGTGTCGAGTTGCCCGCCGACTGGATTCAGACCATTGGTCGGTCGCTCCTCGTCAGAATCGCCTTCTGCGGGTACTTTGGAGTTCATCTATTCTTTGTCATCAGCGGATTTGTTCTATCGTTGCCGTTCGCCAGAGCTTGTCGACAAGGCTCGGTTGGCCCAAGCTTGAGAGCGTACTACTGGAGGCGCATTCGCCGGATCGAGCCGCCATATTTTATCAACCTGACATTATGCTTTGCCCTTATCGTCGCGACTCTTTCTGGTTGGAGGGTGTTTGTACCTCACTACCTCGCGAGCCTCGCATACCTGCATGGAATAGTCTTCGGTGAGCCGAGTTGGATCAGTGGCGTGACGTGGTCGCTCGAGATCGAGATTCAATTCTATCTGCTCGTGCCGCTCCTGGTCGGTGTGTTTCGGGTGCGTCACGCAGGGCTTCGTCGCATTGTCCTCATCGCGCTCGTCTTTGGCCTTAGCATTTTGTCGCCGACAGTGCTTGACCACTTGAGGGCACCTCGTCTCGGTCTCAGCCTGCTGAACTATCTGCAGTACTTTTTTGCCGGGTTTCTACTGGCGGACCTCTATCTGGACGACCGTCGACGCAACCGGTCCCTTGTCTGGGATCTCCTCGCGGCGATCGTTAGCGTGTTGATGGTCATGATAATTAGTAGGCATCCGGGCGGCGGATTCCTCCTGCCGGCTTTGGTGATCGCGCTCTTTGTAACGCTTTTCCTTGGGCGCGTTGCTCATCAGGTCATTACCTTGCGACCAATCGTTATCTGCGGTGGGATGTGTTACACGATCTATCTCTATCATAATGTGATTATCAATTTGCTCCAACCTTCGCTGGGACGTCTGTCTCTTGTCTGGTTACCGCTGAAGCTTGATTTTCTCATCCAAAGCCTTCTAATGCTTCCCGTGATCGCCGTCGTATGCGTCGCTCTCTTCGTGTTGGTGGAGCGGCCATTCATGACCCGATGGAAGAGCGCAGCAGACAAAGACGGTACCGCTCCGGTGGTGGCAACCTAAACCTGGTGGCGCATCGCGGCTGATGATGACAGGTGAGATCACATGAGAATCGATCGAATTGTTATCGCGGGTTACAAATTTGACCTTCGCTTCACTCAATGTTGCGTGGCAAGCATTCGGCATTGGTATCCGCAGATTCCCGTGAGCCTCATAAAAGATGAATCGCATGGGGCCTATGACACAGAAGACCTCGAAGCGTACTGGGATGTGGACACGCTGCCGCTCGAGCGGCGCATTTTTTCCTGGGGCACGCCAAAGCTCGAGGCGCTGTTTCTCGCGAGCGGAGAACGCTGCCTGATTCTGGATAGCGATATCGTGTTTATCGGACGAGTGCTGGATAGTCTTGCAGAACACG
>JBDTUW010000940.1:0-2162 GCA_040007555.1 Acidobacteriota bacterium
CGCGCCGCAATCCAGCTTGATCAGGTCTCCATCCAGCAGCTTCCGGTCCGAAGGTATTCCGTGAACCACCTCATCGTTGACGGAAGCGCAGATCGAGGCCGGATATCCGTGATAGCCTTTGAATGTCGGAAAGGCCCCAGCCGACCGAATCTTTTTCTCGGCGTAAGCATCGAGCTCGCGAGTCGAAATCCCCGGCTCAACCATCTGCCTCAGATCGCGCAGCGTCTCCGCGACAACCTGCCCGGCACGTCGCATCTTTTCGATCTCGCCGCGTGACTTTCGAATCACCATACTGCTCAGTTGCCCGGAACAACCCGGCTCTCACTTCCCTCAATTACCGAGATCAACTTCTCGTAGACCTCGCTCACCGGCCGCTCACCGTCAATCTGCACCAGCCGACCGCTGTTCTTGTAGTAATCAATCAGCGGCTTGGTGGACTCCTCGTAAGCTGTCAGTCGCGTGCTGACTGCCTCCGGATTGTCATCGCTTCGCTGCGTCAGCGTGGCGCCGTCCACATCGCAGACGCCCTCCTGCTTCGGAGGCCGCGAATAGATGTTATATATCTCCCCACAAACCGGACATGTCCGCCGACCTGTGAGCCGCTTCATGAGCGCGTCGTGCGATACGACCACCCGCACCAGGACAACGCCTTTTCCCTGCCGCTCGGCGAGCGTTTCAAGCATTTCTGCCTGATGGAGCGTTCGCGGGAACCCATCAAGAATATAGCCGCCCTTACAATCGGGTTCCGATGTGCGCGCCAGTATCAGATCTCCGAGAACGTCATCGCTCACCAGAAGGCCCGCTGCCTGCACCCCTTTTATTTCGCGGCCCAGTGCTGTGTCCGCCTGGGACATGCGACGCAGAATCTCCCCCGTCGAAATCTGGGGATAACCAAAGTGGTCGGCAAGCAACCTCGACTGCGTGCCCTTGCCCGCACCCGGTGCCCCTACCATGACAATGATTTTCCCTCGGCCCATAGCTCGCCCTTTGCTTCGGAGCTCCTAGCCCGTCGCTCGTCGGCCTCGCAATCTCCCACCACGCGGGCCAAGGAAACCATCGTAATGCCGCATCACCAGTTGCGCTTCGACCTGACTGATCGTGTCCATCGCCACGCCGACGACGATCAAAAGACTGGTGCCGCCGAAATAAAACGAGACTCCGAGACCCGTCGGGATCCAGCTCAAACCCGGAACTGCTGTGACGAAGTTGTAGAGCCCTTCTCCAATGAATGGCAGCGCCTGCACCTTGAACCCGCTGATCATCAACTGCGGAATGAGACAAACAACCACGAGATAGAGGGAGCCGACAGTCGTCAGACGCACCAGAATTCCGTTGAGGTAATCCGCCGTCCGCTTTCCGGGTCGAATTCCCGGGATAAACGCGCCCTGCTTCCGCAGATTCTCGGCCACTTCATCCGCGTTAAAGACAATCGAGACGTAGAAGAACGAAAACAGAATGATCCCGGCAACAAACAGTGCCTCGTAGACCGGATGGCCGCCACCAAGCCAGTCGTTGACTCGTCGCAGCCAGCTCCATTGGCCAAACGTTGCGATGGTCTGTGGGATCGCCAGAACAGACGAAGCGAAAATGACGGGAATGACGCCCGCAATATTCACCTTGAGGGGCAGAAAAGACGACTGCGTCGCCATCACCTGACGACCCACCATGCGCCGCGTATGATTGGTCGGTACTTTCCGTGTCCCTCGCTCAAAGAAGACAATGCCAGCCGTAATAATCACCATGACGGCAAGCAGAACGATGACAAACAATGCCGATCCCGGATCCTTAACCTGCAGATATAGCTGCTCGATTGCCCGCGGCACGCCGACGACGATCCCGGAAAAGATCAGCAGACTGATACCATTGCCGATACCGCGCTCAGTTATCTGCTCGCCGATCCACATAATGAAGACCGTTCCGGCAAGCAGCGTGATGGTCGCGATAAAGGTGAAGGACCAGCTCTTTCCACCGATCACCAGACCGGGCTGATTCTGCAGCCAGTAGGCGATTCCCGTGCCCTGAACCAGGCAGAGGATAACCGTCAAGTATCGAGTGTATTGCGTAATCTTTCTGCGGCCCAGCTCGCCTTCTTCCTGTATTTTCTTGAGCGAGGGGTAGACCGAGGTCATGAGCTGCAGGATGATCGAGGCCGTGATGTACGG
>JBDTUW010000941.1:0-2156 GCA_040007555.1 Acidobacteriota bacterium
GTTGGAGGCGCCAACGGCCCGGGTCACTTCGTCGAGCGACAATCCGTAATCAGCGAGCTTCGCCGGATCAATCAGCACCTGAAACTGCTTTTTTTCTCCGCCAATGATCATCACCTGCGAAACGCCAGCGACGCCGAGCAGGCGCGGGCGCACGACCCAATCGGCAAGCGAACGAAGCTCCATCGCAGACGTCGTCTTGCTCGTCATCGAGATGAGCATGATCTCGCCCATGGTCGAGGAGATCGGGCCCAGTACCGGCGGCGTCACTCCCGTTGGCAACCGTACCTGCTGAAGCTTTTCCGTCACCAGTTGTCGCGCGCGGTAAATATCCGTGTTGAAAATGAACTCAACGAAAACGATCGAAATCCCAATCGCCGAATTGGAACGCACGCGAAAGACTCCCGCGGTTCCGTTCATCGCAGATTCAATCGGCAACGTCACCAGCGACTCGACCTCTTCCGGCGCCAGACCATGCGACTCAGTCAGAATCGTCACGGTTGGCGCAGTCAGATCGGGAAACACGTCCACGGGAGACCAGAACGCGACCAGCCCACCGTAAACGAGCAACGCCACTGCGCCGATCATGACCAGTAGGCGGTTATTCAGTGACCATTGGATTATCTTGTTGAGCATCGAGGTCTCAGAATCGACGGTGGCCGACAGATGTCGTCATTTGCCGTATTCGCTGCGCGGGACGTACATGATCATTGCAACGCCGACCAGACAAAAACAGCCCGCCGATCACATCCCACCGGTCTCTGGCCGCTGTCCGCCCACTTACCAGCCCCACAGCAACGCCATCGCAACGAAGTACGCGCCATACACTCGCCCGAAGTGTGTGCTCTGAAAAGTGGGGACGATTCCATAAAGAACCAGCAATCACGCTCCCACCGCACCAATCCACCACGGCTTTCTTTCGCTTAGCCAAAGCCACACCAGATATCCGCCGCTGATCCCCATCAGGCCGGCCAATACAAACCAGAATATTGAGCGAACGACCAATTCTATGACCTCGTTTCCACTCCCAGGCACTTTCTCCCGTTACGTCTCGTGAGTGTGAGCGCCCGCCTCAGCGGGTCTGAGTTCCTGAAGCTTGAGTTGATATGCGCCCTGTGTCACCACCCGCTCACCCGCCTTCAACCCGGCGAGTACTGCTACCCGGTCGCCGTATTCGTCGCCGGCCGTGATCTCGCGCCGCTCGAACTCCTCACCGGCGAGCAGCACATAGACGATCTTCTTGCCCTCATGTTCGAGGATGGCTTCCTTCGGGATGACCACGACCTCGACGCTCTCGCCGGCGTCAAGACGGACATTGGCCTGCATTCCGAGTCGCAGCGCCCGGCCGGGGTTCGGAACTTCAAAGATCGCCGTGGCCGCGCGCGATTGTTCATTGATGACGGCGCCGATATTGACGACTGCCCCGCGAAACTCTGTGCCGGGAAAGGCAGATGTTGTAAAGACAGCGCCGGTTATGTTGCCGAGACGCCCAAGATCCCGCTCGAAGATCGGCGCCTCAACCCAGACGGTTTCGAGGTTGACGATCTCGACGATCGCTTCGCCGGGCGCAACCTGTTCGCCCGGCGTCTTGTGAACCCTCATGACCGTGCCGCTGATGGGCGCAGTAACGGCGAGGTTTGACTGCGTCGGCATGACTGCCGCGGTAAGGTTGCCCCTGGCGTTGAGCACCTCAAGTTCACGCTGCGACGCATTCAGGTTCGCGTCTGCGATTTTGACGCGCGACTCGTCCTCATCCACCCTCTGTTTCGCGACGGCCTGTCGCGCGTAGAGCCGCTGCGAGCGTTCGTATTCGCGCTTCGAGGCCTCGACCTCCGCGCGCGTGCCGATGATTCTTTCGGTCAGGCGACGGCGCTCAGCTTCGAGCCGCGCTGATTCGATCTGAAGTTGCGCATTGCTCGTGGCGATCTGCGCCGATTCGGATGCCGTCAGCGTCTGGCGCAGCGTCGCAATCGTCTGGCCGCGGGTTACCTGCTGCCCAACGCGGGGAAGCTGTGCGCTCGCAATCAGTCCTCCGACCGGTGCCCCGATGACGGTCTGTCGACCTGCCGCCGGAACCACGCGCCCAGTCGAAGTGATCTGCGGCGCCACGAATTGGGATTCAGCCTTCGCCAGCTTCATCCGAATCAGCCACTGCTGCT
>JBDTUW010000942.1:0-2155 GCA_040007555.1 Acidobacteriota bacterium
CCAGCGGCTTTGGCGAGGTGCAGTCGAAGCGCTTGGTTAGGGATCACGTCATCGACAAATATTCGTGAACGAGCCGCACCGCCATAGATCCTTCGCCAACAGCTGAGGCCACCCGGTTCATCGCGCCAGCGCGGACATCGCCGGCCGCAAACACACCGGGCACGCTGGTCTCGAGTGGCAGCGGCTCGCGTTGTTCCTTCCAGATGCGCGCGTAGTCAGCACCGGCTCGCAAGTCCCGGCCGGTCAGCACGAACCCACTGGGGTCGCGCAGCACCGTAGCCGGAAGCCAGTCGCTTCGCGGCCTGGTCCCGATGAATACGAAGATCGCGTCAACATCCTCCACCTGACTCGTTCCGTCAACGAGCGACTTCAGCGCAACCCTTTCCACATGGCCGTTTCCTTCGACACCTTCGACTTCCGTGGCGGGTCGCAGCCGAATGTTGGCTGTCTTTCCGATCTGGTCGATAAGGTACTGCGACATGCTGACGCGCAGGGAATCGCGACGCACCACAACCTGCACTTCCTTCGCGTAACGTGACAGATAGATTGCACTCTGCCCCGCCGAGTTCCCTCCGCCTACTACCACAACGCACCGGCCAGCGAACACCGGCGCTTCCGTCGTGGACGCTCCGTAATAGACTCCCGCGCCCGTGTGCTCTAAGACGCCAGGCGCCGGATGCTCGCGGTATGACATACCGGTCGCGGCCAGCATGGTGCGGGTGACTAGTTCACGTCCGTCGCTGAGCGTGAGTCGCTTGTACCCGCCCTCAATCGACACCGCTGTCACTTCGAGCGGTACCAGAAATTCCGCGCCCAGACGCTGCGCCTGTGCCACTGCGCGTCGCGTCAGCTCACTGCCACTGACGCCGGCAGGAAAGCCAAGGTAGTTCTCAATCCGGGAGCTGCTGTCCGCCTGGCCACCTGGAGCGTGCCTATCGAGGAGCAGCGTCCTCAGACCTTCCGAGGCGCCGTACACCGCCGCTGCGAGGCCTGCGGGACCGGCGCCGACAATCACGAGGTCGTACAGTTCAAAGGCCGCCAGGAGCGGGCGGCCAAGGCGCTCGGCTACCTGACGCGGTTCGGGACTGCGCAGCACGGAGCCATCCTCAAAGAACAAGACTGGCAGCTCGTCGACGCCGACGCCCGCCGCGTCCAACAGGACACGCGCGTCCTGGTTGCGCGCAATGTCAAGCCAGCGATACGGGAGAAGATTGCTCGCCAGGAAGTCTTTGATGGCGTACGACCGCGGCGACCACTGATGTCCGACGAGCCTCAGTCCCTTGGCCTCAGGAAGGTATTCGGCCTGCCATGCATCGAGGAGATCGTCCACCACCGGAAAGAGGCGTTCCTCCGGGGGATCCCAGGGCTTCGAGAGGTAGTGATCGAGATTCGCCTCGTTGATGGCCTTGATGGCCGCTTCGATGTCCGAGTACGCCGTGAGCAGCACGCGACGCGCCAGCGGGTAGATGTCGAGCGAGCGGGTGAGCACTTCCGTCCCATGCATGCCCGGCATCCTTTGATCGCTGATGACGATGGCCAGCGAGTCGCCACGGGCCTTCAGCTCGCGGATAGTGGTCAGCGCCTCTTCGCCCGACGACGCGCTGATGACCGTGTAGGACTCCCGATATCGGGAACGAAGATCGCGGCGCACCGCTGCAAGTACCTGCGCGTCGTCATCGACGATAAGGAGGATCGGTTTGTTCACGATCGTCCTCCGGCCCTCTCAGCGAGCGGAAGGGAAACCCGGAACTCAGTGCGCCCCGGGCGTGACTCGACTTCGATCTCGGCGGCGTTGTGCATGACGAGGCGGCGGACGATATCCAGCCCCAGCCCCGTGCCGCTGCCGACCGGCTTGGTCGTGAAGAACGGATCGAATATGCGCGCGCGTATCTCGGCGGGAATGCCAGTTCCATTGTCGATGACGCGCACGACAACGCGCTCCCGATCGCGGCTCGCCATGACTTCGACGCGACCTGCATCAGGCACGGCATCGAGGGCGTTGTCAATCAGATTTGACCAGACCTGGTTGAGCTCCCCAACAAAACCGCGAACAAGTGGCAGGTCGGGTTCTACCGTCACCGTCACGGTGACTGATTTCGAGCGCGCCTTTGACTTAAGTACGGTGACCGTGTTGCTCAGATTCAACGTCAGGCTT
>JBDTUW010000943.1:0-2151 GCA_040007555.1 Acidobacteriota bacterium
CCGTTCGATTTCCGCTTTGCGGCGACTGGCTTCACTCATACGCCTTCCTTCTGACCAATTCGTAATTCTTCCGTTGCGTGTGACTGATCGGCTTCATCATCTTCCGTCGTGAAGCGCTCTTCAAGCCGATTGACGGTACAATGTTCCGGCCCGATCCAGCCGACTATACACGCAAATTAGCAGCACTTACCGATAGGCTAGAAGGCGAGAACCGCAAACGTGCAATCAGCAAAGAAGAATGTCTCGAAAGACAGCGAACACTGCTCCGGCTATGTGAAAGAGAGCGTATCCATCTGCGCGAATTGAGGGCCACTCGCGAAGGGAATGAACTGGACTCTCACGAAGATGCGCGTCTCGGACAGGTTGATTGATTCTCGCCCAAACTGGACTCGAACTTACAGTCCAGTCATCCGCCCCCTTAATCAATTGCTCTCCAGTGGCGCCTGATAAAGGCCCTTCTGAGGTAATTCATCACACTTTTTACAATCCAACTCTCCGCCGATGCGACTCTTTCGTCCTTCAACCGTCAACACCCACAGACGCCTCGTCAGTGGCGGGTCATGGCGCACGTGTTGCTGATGTCCACACTCCAAATCTGCGACCCAGTGACGTTGTTCGTCCTGATGAAAGCTGACGATCTTCCTTTTCAGAATACTACCTCTCTTGTTAGCATGATGAGAACGCTCTCGGCTAAATGACCTGCTACTCGGCAATCTGCTGAACTGCTACCTCGAACTCTCGTCCCTCCCACCGGTTCGCTTCCACCCAATAAAAGGTGAAACGAATCGGAGCGCGCTCTTCCGGACCGATGGGAAGATCAACGAACTCGATCCCGAGTGCGGTCGCGATGGAGCGTGTGTCGTGAGTTTCCTGCCATTCGTTGGCGGTCCAGCGCAACCGGAACGCTGCTGGCGCTTGAACCCTCAACTCTATCCCGGCGATCACTGACCTCGGCTGCCGGTTGAACTTCCAAATCTCCAGGGGGCGGAACACTCTCCGCTTCAGATAACGATCTGTAACCGCCGGGATCAGGTCGAATACCTGACCATCGCTGACGGACCTCAGAAGTTTGATGTATTCAGCATGCGCCCACATGAGCGGCATCGCCGATCCGGTTGGGCGACCGAGCGACGTGGAAGCCTTCGTGCCAGCCGGCTCATCCCAGACTTGTTCAGGCAGCAGGCCAATCGCATTGGCGAAGGACTCCATGGCACGAATGAAAATGCGCGCCTCACGGCCAGCCGCAAACTCGTAGTGCCCGCGCTCACCAGTCAGCAATGGCCAGGCGCGCCCCTTCCCCCATCCCTGATAAGGCCCACCATCTTCCCTCTGGCCATAGCCATCGTAGTTGTAGCGGCGCCAGCACGGGCCGAACGGCGTGTCTACTTTGAGCACCGCGTCAACTACTTTCAGGGAATCTTCAATCAAAGGATCGCCTGCCCGGCGTATGCCGTAGCGCACCAGCTCAAGAAAGCCCGCGTCGACAATGTCCTTCGCCGGAAATTCCACTTGCGATCCCGGCGGGCGATTGCGGATCGGCAGGATGCCGTGATTGGGGTCTTCATCCGGCTGCGGATCACTGACTTCCACTGGATGAATTCGGATGTAGTGGCGATTGATGTCGGGGACGAGCGTGCCGTCAGTGGTGACCGTCCAGGCTTCCACATGAGACTCGAGAAAGTCGGCGTATTCCTGGATGAATTGCGCCGTCACCTCATCGCCGCGCGCGCGCGCGAAGCAGGCCGCGCAGGTGAGCGCGGCGATGTTAGAGGCCAGCGTCGAAGGCGAGTAGCCGCTATTCTCCTCCCATCGCTCCTGTGGGGTTGCCGGTCCATGGTTAATCAGGTAACGCGCCGCGCGGAGCACCATCGGGTAGGGATCGAAGTGACGCAGCGCGCCCGCGAAGTACAACCGCCAGGCCAGCAAGATGGGAAACGCTACCTCATCGAGTTGGATGCCACGCCAGTACGGTTCTCCATTGATCCAACAGTTTTGGTAAAACCCGCCATCTTCCTGCTGCGAGCAGGCGAGGTAGATCAGCGCGCGCAGCGGTGTTTCAGTAGTCCCCGCCGCCAGCAATCCTGTTGCGCTGTTGCACATGTCGCGCGTCCAGACCAGGTGGTATCCGCCGCGGTCGCTATCGTCTTTCGT
>JBDTUW010000944.1:0-2150 GCA_040007555.1 Acidobacteriota bacterium
TTCCCGTGCTCATCAAACAGAACAAGGTCGAGCCACCCCCGATCAGGCTGCGCAAGATCGGTGCGACGCCGGCGCCAACCGCGGGTGTCACGACAACACCCGCCACTCCGGTGGTTTCCGGCGCTCAATACGCTCGCCTCGCAAACACGGAAAACGCGACGAGGAGCGCCAATTTCGACGCATTGGTGCTGCTCGCGCTGCCCATCCCCGGAACCCGAACTTTTGACTCGCTGGCGTTGCTTGCACCCGGTGTCGCTCCCCCTCCCGCGACGATCGGCAGGAATGTTGGTCCAGGACTTGGGCCTGGCGTTGGCACCGCGGGGCAGTTCTCGGCAAACGGACTGCGAAGCCGGGCCAATAACTTCACAGTTGATGGCTCGGACAATAATGACGACGACATAGGAGTTCGTCGACAGGGTTTTACTTCGCTGCTGCCACAATCGATCGAGAGCATTCGTGAGTTCCGTTTGACGACGCTTCTCGCTGAACCACAGTTCGGGCGAAATCTCGGAGCTCAGATCGACGCTGTCAGCCGTTCCGGGCGCACCAGCTTTTACGGAACCCTCTATGGTTTCTTCACCGACCGGCGCCTTAATGCGCGGGACCCATTTGATCTCGAAGGGGGACCGTCGACCTTCACTTTGCGGCGCGAATCGGATGCGCGCGCGATCGAGCTGGAGACGCTCAACCCGGACTTCACAACCCGCCGCCAACCTCTGACCCTGCGCAACCCAGTGGCCGGCGAGAACCCCTACACCAGGGGGAGCTATGGTTTCATTTTCGGCGGGCCGTTTGTCAGGAAGTCCAACTTTCTGGTTTCCTACGAGAGGCAGCAGATCAACGCCTCGCGCGAATCGCATTTCGCCGTGCCCACGGTCGCCCAACGCGGGCTGTTTGGCTCCGGAGACCAGGGGCTGAGAGTTCAGACAGCGCAGGGGCAGGCGCAATCTGTGTATCCCACGTCAGCGGCTGGCGACCTCTTCTACAGTCTGTTTCCGTTCGCCAACAACCCGAGCGGCCCGTATGGCAAAAACACCTTCACCGACGTGCTGCCGGCCAACGCCAAAGGCAATGTCGCTTCACTGAAGCTTGATCAACCAAATTTGCGGCTCTTCGGCAAGGAGCACTCGCTGACGGGGCGATATAACTTCACCGATGATCGGACAACACTCCCGGTGACGGGTGAGGCCCTGTTTTCATCACTTGAAGCTGCCGTCCGAACGCAGAATCTGTCAATTTTTCTCAACGGATCACTACTCGATACCCTCGAAAACCAGTTCCGCTTCTCCTATGGCCGGACGCGGCTGAAATTTGCCGATGCGCGAGCGTTCTGCTCAGGGCAACGCCTGCCGGAGCATTGCCTGTTGCGCTCGACGCGATTCCCTTCCACACCCTTCCTCCTGAATGCGCCATTCCTGGTCAACGCCACCCTCGGTGGAATTGGCGCCGGCGGCCAACTTGTCCCCGGAGCCCCTCTATATTCCTACCAGGGAGGAACCATCGAGGACTTTCTTGGACCGATCGGGCAGGTCATCGTCTCGGGTTTCAGTCCGATGGGCGTCGACGTCAACAATTTCCCTCAGGACAGGGTCAACAACGTCTTTCAGATCGCCGACACAGCGATCCTGCGTCTTGGCAACCATCGACTGACATCCGGAGTTGACGTTCGCCGGGCGCAGCTCAACAGCCGGCTTGAACGGAACTTTCGACCGCGGGCGGTATTTAGCGGCGCTGCCGACATCATCACGAGATTTCAGAGCGCAACGTTCATCAACCCAAATCAGTTCTATTCGGGTTCAGACTTTGTCGCAACAGGTGCGCCGACCGGGTTCTTCCAAACTCAAGGTATAGTGCCGAATGCGACCGCCGGTTCTGTTCCCGACCCCACCATCGGTCTTCGATACTGGCAGAGCGGCCTGTTCTTTGCCGACCAGTTTCGCGCAAAATCGAATCTCACAATTACGCTTGGGCTGCGTTACGAACTGAACACGGTACCTGTCGAGGTCAATCGCCGAATCGAGAAGACTTTTCTCGACCCGCTTGTCTTCAAGTTCATCGACGAGGAGCGCAAACTGACCGGTGGAGTCTCGGGCTTCGATCAATACCTAGCCGGCAGGAGAGCGATCTATCAGAAAGACGCCAACAATCTC
>JBDTUW010000945.1:0-2148 GCA_040007555.1 Acidobacteriota bacterium
CTGGGCAGCGTCATCCCGTGGCCCTCTCCGTGACGCAGGGGGACGTGATAGCGGACGTTCGCGGCCAGCCGTCTGAGCCCATCCAGAAGAAGCGCTGTTGCGGTCTGTCCATCCACATCGAAGTCACCCCAAATGAGGATCCGCTCTCGTTTAGCAATCGCATGTTTGAGACGATCGACAGCGATTCCAAGATCAGGGAGTTCAAATGGGGACGCCGCAATGTAGGCGCTCGGATTGAGAAAGGATCGCGCTGCCGAAACCGTGTTAATGCCGGAGCGGCACAATCGCTCCACGATAAGCGGATGCCCGCCGACGACCGCCCGCAGCTCATCAGGTACTTCCGTTGGCACGGGTTCCAGCCAGCGCATTAGAGAGAGATTTCCTCGATGTCGTCAAGATCGAAAGAAAGGGCCGCAGCCTTCTCAAACTCTTCGCCAATCTCGTCTTCATCCGGGTTCAAATCGCGAAGGTCGCCAGCGGTCTCGCCTCGCTCACACAGCGAGCGATAAGGGCAATATCGGCAGTGGCGGTGATTATGGGTCAGCGGAAACTCAAAGCGAGCAGTGATGTCTTCAATGACCGACTTCAGTCGCATCTCGGACCGCTCAAGTAACTCGTGACTGAACTCAAAATCGATCGTGCCAGGCTCCTTGGCGAACCAGTACACCATACGAATTTTCTCGGGCGGGATCGGCTGGTCGTCATTAAGCCAGTCGCCGGCGCGAGCAAGGACCAAAGGATAGACGAGGGTTTGCAACCGTTCGGCGAGCGAGTTCCGTCGCGGCTTTTTCCCGGTCTTCCAATCCACGATGAGGATGGTCGAGTCCGCAAGGCGCGTGACCAGATCGTACTTGGCCATCAGCAGGGTTTCCCCGATTGGCGTGGTCAGGGTCAGCTCGGGAAATCTCTTCGATGGAAGTTGTTTTTGCCAGATCAGGTACTGATCCCACCATTGACGAATCTCGGGATCGATAATCGTGGCTTGAATTGTCTCAGCGGGAATGCCGACAGCGTGTTGATGAAGGAGGCGGTGGAACGTCTGACCCTGAAGTGTCTGCACCTCAAACTCGAGCGCGGGTTCGCTCTCAATGGCGGGCCAGCGAACATCGAGGAGATAACGCAGTTCGAAGCGACGCGGACACTCCTGAAAGTCCTGGAGCGAGCTTTGGCTAAAGATGAAGTCTTCTGGAAGAGCCATGTCTTTTGCTCAGGGAAAAGAGGTGGTCGGGACCGCAGAGACTGCAGCGACAAGGACAGCAGGGACAGCAGGGACAATGGGAACTGCAGGAACTGGACAGCGGTGGCTTTGGCCGGGGTAGCGGTTGATCATTTAACTGTCTCTTCGGAGTTGCTTTCGTCCCTGCAGTCCCTGTTGTCCCCGCTGTCCGTGCTACCCAACTGCGCTGTCGACCACGATCCTACCGCTTCTTCGCCATGACCGAGAGTGCTGGCAGTGGTTTCGCCGCCACCATATCCCCACGCCTCCCTGTATTCCACGTAATAATCAACTCCGATCGAGCGCGAGTGATCCCTACATAAAGCAGCCTCAATCGTTCCGCCGCGTACTCGATACGCGCGTCTCTCGTCGCTTCGCCTTCACGATACGGATCGCCCGAAATAATCGCCTTCAACTGCGCCAAACCTTCGGCCCTCAGATTCAGCCGGTTCCGTGCAAACCACTTCTCGCTCATAAAGGTGTCAAACGGATCAGCCGATGGAAAATCGAAATTGCTGACCGACATCAAGTACACCCGATCCCACTCCAGGCCCTTCGCTCCGTGATGAGTCATAACGATCGCCTGCCCCTTATACCTCGATGGGTCAAACTGTTCGTCATCATCACTCAGACCGGTTACCTTGCGGCGGTTCATCGCGACTTCCTTCAACTCTGCAACATACTCCGCCAGTCGATGCTCGGGATGGCTCTCCGCAAAACTCCGCAAATGAAGCGCAATGCTGTAGGCCGTCGCGATCTCCGCCGGCTCCCTGAAGATGTCGTTTGCCGCGGTCAGCAGCAGCTCGTCGATCGGCAGGGATGCCGATTCCTGCCACCGCTTCACCAGCGCGCGAAACTGCTCGAGCTGTTCGTATCTACCGGGAAGATCTGCGCTTGAAACCGACTCGATCAGCCAGTCCTTGTCGCGTGGC
>JBDTUW010000946.1:0-2146 GCA_040007555.1 Acidobacteriota bacterium
GACAAAAGAGTCGCACCAGTGATGATCAGCAGCATTCCTACCGCGACCACCGGTCGATACCCAAATCGCAGAATCAATCTTCCACCCAACGGGGCACCAAGAACCCACGGGATGATGTATGGGATCAGTATCTTCCCCGCCTGGATTGCATCAGTGCCGTGTACCGATTGGACAAACAGAGGCAGAAAGTTGAGCGTTCCAAGAAGTGACATTCCCGCAAATAGTCCATGAATGATCGCTAGCAGGACGATCCGATTTCTGAAGAGGTCGAGCGGGATCAATGCGTCCGGGCTCCGCGACTCGATCCAGACAAAAAGTACCGCCAACGCGAGGAATACCGCGAGACTTGAGATGATCTGTAATCGTGACAGATCGCCGCCCTTTTCCACTACCAGAAGAAGCAGTATCAGGGCCGAAGAGAGAACCACCGCGCCCTGGTAGTCCACTTTTCCGATCGGACCGCGTTTATATCGCTCCGTGTAACCAGCCCAGACCATCAGCCACGCTGCCGCACCGAAGGGAATCGATAAGTAGAACACCCATCGCCATGAGAGGTATGTGGTCAAATAGCCGCCCACGACGGGACCCAGAAAGCTGGCAACGCCCCACATGCCGCTGAAGAGGCCGATGATCTTGGCTCTTTGCTCGAGATTGAGCAGGTCAGCCACGATGGTCATGCCGACAGGAAAGAGGGCCGCGGCGCCAAATCCCTGAAGAGTGCGAAATGCCACCAACTGCAACATCGATTGAGCGGCGTCAGAGAGCGCTGAGCCGACAATAAAACAGGCGAGTGCACCAAAAAATGCCGGCCTTCTGCCAAGCAGGTCCGCCATCTTTCCCCAAATCGGAGTCATGATCGTCGCCGCCAGAATATAAGCAGCGAATACCCAGCTGTAGAGCTCGATACCGCCCAGCGATGCGATCACCGTTGGCATGGCAGTGCCAGCCACCGTGTTCTCAAGCGCACCCATGAAAATGGCCGAAGCCACGCCGATGATGGCAACCTTCTCGCGCCTGGTAACGGGAGGGCGCTTTAGACCTGTAGTTACTCTTGGTGGTTCGTCCGGGATTACAGATGCTGTCATAGGGGTAGTGTCTAGGGCTTGGCCAGAAACCTCTGCAGACCCGCCTGGCAATCGGGTGTCATACGAGCGATGGCATTCATCTCGATGCCGGCGCGAAGGGCTTGTGCGAAGGACATTCCGTCGATCTGGTAGAGGAGGGATTTGGTCAGCATGAGTGCTGATTGACTGGACTCAGAGAGCTTCGTGGCGACGTCATCGACCGCGCGGTCAAGGTCTGCATCCTCGATGACTTCGTTGATGAGTCCCAGACGCTCCATTGCTTCGGCAGTCACGCGATCACCTTTGGCGAGCAGCTCGAAAGCCTTCTTCTCGCCAACGTTGCGCTTAAGGATCGCCATGACGATTGCCGCGACAAAGCCGATCTTGACCTCGGGGTAACCGAACATCGCGGACCGCGCCGCAAGAACCATGTCACAAGCGGAGGCAAGACCAGCGCCTCCAGCCAGCGCACGCCCGTGTACGGCGGCGATGACCGGTTTTGAAAGTTGCCGGATAGTCAGGATCAGCGAAGCAAACTTCTCGGCGTCGGCGCGATTGTCGAGGACGCTGGCCTTCGATATCCGCTCGAGCTGCTCGAGATCTGCGCCAGAGCAGAAATCCTTGCCGGCACCGCGCAGGACCACGACCCGAACGTCTTCGTCCGCTTCAGCCTTCAAGAATGCTGACGTCAGCTCTGCGATCAGGACCGCATTGAGCGCGTTCCGCTTCTCCGGCCGATTAAGCGTGATGCGGCCGATCAAGCCTGCTGGTAAATATGTTAGCTGGGAGAATTCGGACATTGGGGGAAGCCTCAGACGATCCCTGTCGAAGACGGCACGTTGGTTAAGCGTCGTTAGCGTGATCCACTCGAGGGCTTAGTGAACTGGCGGAGCGGCGGTTGATTATCATAGTTGGTGAGTGTAGCGGTAATTGTCCCAGAGGACGTCTTTGCAACCAGCCGCACCGGGACCCGACGTTCATCATCCGTCACCCAAATCTGCATCTCGCCTTCGCGAGTAAAGAATCGTCCTGGACCAAAAAGCCTCGGCTCAAGTTTGATTGTGGCGAGTTTTGTGTCGCCC
>JBDTUW010000947.1:0-2141 GCA_040007555.1 Acidobacteriota bacterium
CCGGAGAAAGTACATCCAGATAAATCGCAGCAGCGGTCTCGCCGGCATCTTCACCCACAGACGCTTGACGTACCGCTTGCGTTCGAGCGGCGAACCAAAGAGCGAGGCTCGAATGCTCGATGAACCGTGAACTCCCTGCATCGCATTGTCGTAAACGCGTGCATCCCAGTTCGAATACCGGTTGTGTCGCTCAACGAAGTGATAGACGCTCTTGAAGTCTTCGTGCAGCAGATCCTGCTTTAGATATTCGCTCCGCCCATTAAGCACAACGTGCTCGTGAACCTCGACGTCTCCCGCATTCGCAACATCCTCCGTCTCGAGCTTCTCGTAGCGACCCAGCCGATGTCTGAACAGTCGTAGATTCCAGCTCGGGTACCATCCACAATGTCTGATCCAGCGACCAAGAAAGATCAAGCGGCGGTTGAGGTAGTACCCATCCACGCTCTGTGATCCACTCATCGCTTCGCGAATCTCTGCTTCGAGTTCAGCCGTCACGCGCTCATCAGCGTCAAGGATGAGGATCCATTCGTTGCGGAAGGAAAGGCTCTCGAGTGCCCAGTTCTTCTTTCTGGGATAGCTTCCACTGTATTCGAACTGGACAACGTGTGGGGTATATCGTCTGGCAATCTCAATCGTTCCGTCAGTACTCTGCGAATCGACAACCCAGATTTCATCGGCCCATAAGACGCTCTCGATACAGGCAGCGATGTTGCGCTCCTCATTCTTGACTGGGATGATCACCGAAATTGGCAGCTTCATGTTCGGTTCAACGGCGATCCGAGAGACTGCTCAATCAGACCAGTAAGCGACTTGACATGACGATCCCATGAGAATGCCGCAGATCGTTCCAATCCTTCCGCCTTCATACTGGCCGCAAGCTCTGTGTCGTTCAGTACCTGACTGCAGGCGGCCGCAAGCGCTCGTTCGCCAAACGTATCGAAATACACACCCGCTTCACCGCATATCTCGCGGTGCACCGGGAGGTTCGCTGCTGCGACCGGCAAACCGGAAGCCATCGCTTCAAGAAGTGGATGTCCAAAGCTCTCTGAGTATGATGGGCAGACGAACATGTCGCAGAGGCGATAGAGATGATGCAGGCGATCATAGGCTACCGGACCCAGCATTGCTATTCGCTCCCGCACACCGAGGTTATCAATCAGCTTCGCTGCGACCGTGGCGTCATAGCCGCCATAGACAGCGCCGGGTCGAATATCCGTGGTCAGAACCAATTGAACATTGGCTGGCATATGCGGCAACGCGCGAATGAGCGTCTCAAAGTTCCTGAAGTAATTATAATGACTGACGAAAAGGAGTCGCCGGTTGGGCTCTCCCAGCTTCAACTTCTCCAACTGAACGGGATCGAGCGGTGCCTTCTCACCGGAGAAAGCCACGGAATCAAACCCGAAAGGAATAACCTTAAAGATGTCAGCGTCGCCTCCATTGAACTTCGCCAATCGCTCAGCAAAGGCACGCGTTGGTGTGACGTTGATATCAGCGGCTCTGATGGATCGGAGCGAAAGCCATCGTTTGAATCGATTGCCGAGGAGCTCGCCCAGCAACCCGCGGGACAACAGATCCCGCTCGAACTCCCGCGAGAAATAAAGATCGTTTCGGTTGAAGAGAATCTGAGGCACCGGAGCACCAAACAAGGCAAAGTTACCGAGTGCGATCATAATGTCAACGCGCTGATTTCTGATCAGCGTACGGAGACCGGTCTGCTCCCACCATAGCCGCCCGAGCGTAGCGCCTGCTGGCGCCGTCTGCATTTCGATGCGATCACCAACCAGCGATCGATATCCAGTGATTGACTCGCGTGGGACGAGGGCCAAAAACCTCAGGTGGCTTTGAAGGGTCGCCAGTCTCGGCAACACATTGCGCAGGTATGTGATCCCGCCTCCAGCCGTCGATGCGAGTGCATTCAGTAGGATGGTCGGCATGCGTGAGCGCAACGGCTGAAGTTAGCCACTGACTCGACCCTTCCGTCTATATTCAAATCCTATATTCAAATCTGGCGTCTCGAAGATTCCTCACCGCTTCATTCGCTTCTCTAATCATGCCTGCCTCGCGAATCGAAGCTCCGATTTAGCCGGCAGCCTCTGCTCAGGCTCAATCGCCACGACAGGTTTCCAGGCCCAGCGCGC
>JBDTUW010000948.1:0-2141 GCA_040007555.1 Acidobacteriota bacterium
AAACATGAGATATGCCGTAATTATCGAAGAGGGCGAAAACACCTTTGGAGCACATGTGCCAGATTTGCCGGCCTGTATTGCCGTTGGTCACACAAAAGAAGAGGTGATGGAATTGATCCAGCAAGCCATCGCGTTTCATATCGAGGGATCGCGTGAAGATGGCCAACCAATTCCCCGCGCGACTTCCAGCATCGAATACGTCGAAGTCCGGGCCGCGTGAGGTGCCACCGCAAATGTCGCACCGCGACGGTCCCATCTGTACGTTGAGTGAGTGACAGCTGAACCCACGTCTTTTCGGCACCCTTTCAGTATCCTAAAGGAGCAAAGCATGGAACTCGGGACGTTTTCGATCAGCCTGGCTGTGAAGGACCTCGAAGCTTCGAGGAGCTTTTACGAAAAGTTCGGTTTCAAGACTTTCGGCGGGAATGCGGCACAAAACTGGCTGATCTTGAAAAACGGCGATCACATTATTGGGCTTTTTCAAGGGATGTTTGAAAAGAACATTCTTACATTCAACCCCGGATGGGACAGCAACGCTCAGAATCTACCCTCTTTCACCGACGTCCGTGATCTGCAGCGCCAGCTCAAGGCTCAAGGGGTGGAGTTCCAGGTAGAAGCGGACGAAAGCACAACGGGGCCTGCCAGCTTCATCGCTGTGGACCCGGATGGCAACCCCCTTCTCGTCGATCAGCACAGGTGAGCATCCAGGGGAGCGCATCCTAACGCAGTGGCGCGGAGATCGATACGCCCCGGTGCGTCTCTGAATCTCTCCGTTGGATTCTGTCGTCAATTGATACAGATCAAAGCATCCTCACTTTCACCCGTCCGCATCTCTTAAATTCAATATTGTCAAGACTTGGGATCGCCCGCGGGACTCTCCTGCTAATCTCGTCGCATGGCATCACTGTTGCAACAATGCCAGCGGTGATCATGGGTATGAAGAGAGAACTGCGACAAATCTTTGATTGGATAACGGAATATCGCCGTCAGGTCTTGCTTGGGATCGGCGCTGCTTTACTTGTCGTCGTCCTGATTGCGATCGCCCAATTGATCACGATGTACTCGCATTACGCGGGCATTGTGGAGGCGCGTTTATCAGATCGGTCATTATTCTACCCATCGGGGATCTATGCTGCACCGCGTCGCATCAGCGTGGGTGAGCACATTACAAGTGAAGGCCTTGTAGAGCGTCTGCTTCGAGCTGGTTACCGGGAGGCCGAACAGCTGGACGACTTCGCACTCGGGAGTTTTAGCGTCTTTCCTGACAGCGTCCAGTTACATACGAACGAATTCGCGGGTAGTGATCAATTGCCCTCACGTGTAACCGTTCGCTTCGTGCGCGACGTGGTCGGCGGGATGGAGAGTGGTGCAACTCACGAGAAGCTGACTGCGATTGATCTTCCCGCGGAAATGCTGACCGCGGACATCGAGTCGAGAGTGCAGACCCGGCGGGCAACAGCGTTTGACGACCTTCCGCCGATGCTCGTCAAGGCGCTGACCGCGATCGAGGACCGGCGGTTCTTTAACCATCGAGGTGTGGATCCGAGAGCGATGTTGAGGGCTCTCTGGACCAATCTTTCCAGCGGCAGAATCCGTGAGGGCGGGTCGACGATTACCCAGCAGCTGATCAAGAACCAATTCCTTACACCTGAGCGCACTTATACCCGCAAGCTCGCCGAAGCGATGATGGCAGTCGCGCTCGAGCGCCGCCTGTCCAAAAAGCAGATCTTTGCGCTGTATTGTGAGCGGGTCTACCTCGGTCACAGCGGTCAAACTTCAATCTATGGCTTTAAGCAAGCGGCAAGGGTTTACTTTGGTAAAGACCTTCGTGATCTGTCACTGAGTGAGATGGCAACCCTGGCCGGGGCCGGACGCGCCCCGAACCGGTACTCATTACACTCCGGACTTCAGGAAGCGATGGAACGCCGCAACCTCGTTCTGAAGGCAATGACCGAGACTGGTGTCGTGAGCAGCGCCGAGGCCACTTTGGCAAGGGGTGAGGCCCTCGCAGTGCTCCCTCCACAAAGAATTGACGGGAGCGGTGCCCCGCACTTCGTTGATTACGTCAAACGCGAACTCAGTCGTCAGAGCTTTGCAGAGGATGACTGGCCGCAGATGAGAATCGAAACGACGCTTGATCC
>JBDTUW010000949.1:0-2140 GCA_040007555.1 Acidobacteriota bacterium
CGTGTAGAAGTTATCGCCGAGTGTGAGGCCAAAATCGAAGGGCGTCCGACGGTGGAAGCCCTGCATTGCCTCAGCCACCTGTTTCTGTTCCGGGGACCCATTACCGAAGTCACCAAAGGCGAGGACACGTACCGGCTCGTCGGCTCGCTTGACTGCGAAGACCGGGGGCGGAACACGCATGAACGTGGGCAGCATCGTCCCGCGCATGAGCGAAATCCAGCGCTCGTGTTCCTGGGCAAGCTTGTGGAACTCCCCTTCGTTGCCGTTGGTTCGCGCTTTATCGATGCGTCGCGTCAGTAACTTTCCCAGTTCGCGGGCGCCATCCTCTCGCAAATGCTCGAGCGCCAGCAGGGCCAGCTCAATATCCGGATCGGCCGCGGCTGTCTCCTGGAGCACCTTGAGAACGCGCGGGTCCCTCAGTCGAGAGGCTCGATCGAGAATCTCAGAGCGAACGCGCAACGAAGTATCCGTCGCGAAAACCGACAGAAGGAAGTCGAGAGAGCCCAACTGCGTTTCTCGCGCGAGGTCTCGTGCGAGGCGAGTGCGCACAGTCTCGTCGGACTCGGAAAGGAGGCGACGACCGCGCTCACGCAGCGATGGCGGCAGCTTGTCGAGTTGAGCCTCGTCTACCTTTTGGGCCTTAACGGCAGCAGGGGCAGTCTGGGCCTGTGACTGTCGGTGGACTGAATAGACATTGACGACAGCTATGAAGACAACCAGCAGCACTATCGGTTTAATTCGCATCGCACAAGCTCCCGATATTCGCCTCGCCTACGGGTCTGAGGAACAGACCGAGCCTTACGGCACCAGTATGGCGACCGCGCCTGACTTTGAGAGCGTTGCCTGGTGAAGCTCTTTCCCAGTGGGATCGATGAACCGCACTTTGAGCTGGCGGCCGTCGGCTTCTACAACAATGAATCCGTGCGTCGCCCTCGCAAATACAGATCGCGGTCCTGGCTTTGGCTCGTTCAGCTCGGCGCCACCGCCACCTGAGATAAAAAAGTGAACACCGTCCTCCGCCTTCAGATGCCGCTGTTCGTGCTCATGACCGGTCAGATAGACATCGGCCCGCCCCTTGAGGACAGGAAGAAGCCTCTGGACGAGGCCCACATTATCGTTACCTTCTGCGGAATATATCGGGTGATGACCGTAAACGAGCTTCCACGTTGCGTTGCTTTTTGTCAGCTCATCCTTGAGCCAAATCAACTGCGCCTCTGATACCTCATTGGTGTCAAGCGCAAAGAACTGCACTGAACCTGCCGTGAAAGTGTAATAGGGAGCCGGCATGCGCCAGCTCGCGCTCTGGTCGCTGTAAAGGAGCTCCGACACCGGGCTGTCAGTGTTGCCCCAGTCATGATTCCCATAAGTGGCAAAAATCTTGATCCCCAAAGGATCGTAGAGTTCACCCCACTGAGTTTTCCAACGAGGGTCTGTGAGACTTTTGATACCTCCACTGTAAAAGTTATCGCCGAGCGTGATGCCAAAATCGAAGGCAGACTGCCGGTGGTAGGTTTGCATCGCCGCGGCAATCTGCTTCTGTTCCGGGGACCCATTACCGAAGTCACCAAAGGCGAGAACTCGTACCGCCTGGGAAGGTGCCTTGACGGAAAAGATAGGTGGTGGAACGCGCATAAAACCCGGAAGCATTGTTCCGCGCACCAGCGAGATCCAACGTTCCTGTTCAAACGCGAGTCTGCGGAAGTCGGATTCGACGCCGCTCGTTCGCGCCTTCTCCAGTCGACGCGTCAGCAACAGTGACAGTTCACGCGTGTGATGCACCCGCAGGAGCTCAAGCGCGAGTAAGACCAATTGGGTATCGGCGTCTGTCGCCACCGTCTGTTGAAGCACCGCGAGAACACGCGGGTCCATAACGCGAGCAGCGCGATCGAGAATTTCCATTCGAACTCGCGAAGAAGGATCGGTCGCGAGAATCGAAAGCCGGAAGACGAGGGATTCCAATCCCGTCTCTCGAGCGAGGTCTCTTGCAAGGCGGGCGCGCTTGACCTCATCCGGCTCAGCAAGAACCTGGCGCCCGCGATCACGAAGTGCCGGCGGGAGCAGGATGATTTGAGCCTCATCTACCTTCGGTGCTTGAGGGGCAGTCTGGGTTTGAGCCGCCGGCTGTGTGTCGGGCGCAGGT
>JBDTUW010000950.1:0-2139 GCA_040007555.1 Acidobacteriota bacterium
GTGTATTTCGATCCGATGTAATTCAAGAAGCGAATCTGACGGAAATCGATCCGTTTGCTGAGAAGATAAGTGCTTCGCGACGGCAGTAGACTCTTGGCACGATTACCACGAATATCGAGTTTTCTCGATCAGTGTATTGGCAATCTTTCCGCGTCCGGCGACAGTGTCGATGGGATGTTCCGGGGCGAGACGAGCCAGCGCGAGCCAGAGCTTTGACGATTTGTCGTCTCCGCTAAGGCTGGCCGCAAGATTTCTCGCGAGATTGGTCACTCTCTCAGCCGCGTCGCTGGTAAATACCCTGGCCATCTCCAGAGCCGTCGTGCGGTTGCTCGCCGATCGAGTATCCAGGAGCTTTTCGGTGCGCAGACACGCGCTCTCAATCGCGTATGTCTCAATGAGGATGTCCGCCAGCAGACCTAGTACCTCCTGTTCGCCGGAAAGATCGTCGCCAAAACGCTTGCGCGCAGCCTCGAGCATGATCAGGGCGGTGCGCTTGACGTTTCCGAGCGAATGCCGCAGATACGTGGTTCCGACAAGCTCCAGCGGACCCATATCAGTGCGGTAAAGCGCTTCATCAAGCGCGCGGGAAGACGCCGCCTCGAGGGGCCATTCACCCCGAACCGCTCCCTTGAGTAAACGAGTCGGGATAATCAGCCGGTTGATCTCGTTGGTGCCCTCATAGATTCTCGTGATCCGTGCATCGCGGTACGCACGCTCTGCAGGGTAGTCCTGCGAGTAACCGTACCCACCATAAATCTGCACCGTCTCATCGACGACGTAGGCGAGGGCTTCGCTTGTCCACACCTTGATGATCGAGCATTCGACCGCGTACTGTTCGATGGCCTTGAGAGCCTGCATCGGGTCGCCGTCGTCGATTGTCCCGAGCGTCTGATCGATCATTCCCAGCGTCCGCCAGACCATCGAGTCGCCGACATAACACCGGATCGCCATCTCGGCGAGTTTCTTTTTGATGAGCCCAAAGCTGGCGATTGGTTTGCCAAATTGCTGGCGCTCACTCGCGTACGCGATTGAATTGTTGAGCGAGATTCTCGACGCGCCGATGTTCCGGCTACCCAGTTTCAGACGACCAAGATTGAGGATATTGAAGGCGACGACATGGCCCTTGCCAATCTGCCCGAGGACATTCTCGACGGGCACCTGACAATCCTCGAGCATGAGTGCGGTGGTCGAGTTGCCGTCCAGCCCCAGCTTCTTCTCTTCGTGTCCACTGACAACTCCAGGTCCACGATCCACGATGAAGGCAGTGAACTTCTCGCCATCAACTTTGGCGAAGACAATGAAAACGTCGGCCAGACCACCGTTGGTGATCCACATCTTCTGGCCGCGGAGCGTGTAATGACTCCCATCAGCCGATAGCGTCGCCTTGGTTCGGGCCGCAAGCGCATCCGATCCCGACGCCGGTTCAGTCAGGGCGTAAGCGGCTACCCATTCGCCGGTCGCGAGTTTTGGCAGATATTTGGCTCGCTGCTCCGGAGTACCGAAATAAACGATTGGCAGTGTTCCAATTGTTGTATGAGCTCCAAGGCTGCCGCCGAAGGAGGGCATGAGCGCGATCTGCTCGCCAACGTAAGCCGAACTGACCTTATCGAGACCCAATCCGCCGTATTGCTCAGGGATATCGATGCGCAGCAGATCGAGTTCCCCGGCCTTGAGGAGCAACTCACGAGTGACCGCCCAATTCTTGCCGTATATCTGCTCGGAGCGCGGCAGTACTTCCTTCCGCATGAACTCCTCAGCAACACCGGCGAACATCTGCTGTTCTTCGGTGATCTCTTCCCGGGTAAATACCTCGCTCGCTGCCCGGTCCTCGAAGAGAAAACTTCCGCCCTTGATAACTGTCATTACTCTTGTGGCCTTTCGCCGCTGATTCGCTTGAACTTTAGCTCGCCGCTGAACATAGACCGCACTCTGTTGAAAATCAAGGTCAGTGGTCAGGGCAGTTGCCAGTTGTCAGTTGTCAGTTATCAGTTGTCAGTTGTCAGTTGTCAGTTGTCAGTTGCCAGTTGCCAGTTGCCAGTTGCCAGTTGTCAGTTGCCAGTTGTCAGTTGCCAGTTGTCAGTTGCCAGTTGTCAGTTGTCAGTTGTCAGTTGCCAGTTGCCAGTTGTCAGTTGTCAGTTG
>JBDTUW010000951.1:0-2137 GCA_040007555.1 Acidobacteriota bacterium
TGACTGCGCGTCAACTTGAGGGCTCACGGTTCATCCTCATGAGTGGCACTCCCCATCAGGGCCACCCCGGCAGATTCGACAATCTCCTCAAGCTCCTGAGAGGCTCGGACTCCGGGCCACTAGAGAGTCTGAACGGGCGCGTGATCTACAGGACCAAGGACGACATTCGCGATTGGGACGGTAACCCTGTCTTCCCACCTCGCCAGGTGAACCCACCCACTCTGGTTGACCTGGGACCCGAGCACCGGACTTGGATAAGCGACATTCACGACTTCTATAGCCCATCGACGCAAGCTGCTCCCGTCGGCGAGGCTCGCACACGCGCTGCCGGATGGCGGTGCGCGCAGGCACTCCAATGGGCTGCCTCCAGCCCGCAGGCTGGCCTCGGCTACCTCACCAGACAGGCGATTCGTGCTGGCTGGTCTGCAAGTGAGCCGATTCTTCGCCGTGCGATAGCCGAGCTGCGGCCATATAGGCTTGGCCCTCCTGATCAACCGGTGGATGAACTCTTCAATCGCATGAAGAAGGAGGTTGATCGACAACGCCAGGACGCAGAACTTGAGGATCTGGAAGAGTACGCTGATGCCGAGGACACAGCTATGGAGCGGGTCGGCTTGCAGGCACTTCTCGAGGAGGGGATCGAGATCGTTCGCACTTCGGGAGATGAGAAGTGGCGACTCATCGAGCGGGAGTTGCTAGGTCCAGCAGGTGACGAGAAGGTCGTTCTCTTCGCCCAGCCAATTGAGACGGTCACTTCGCTGGCTCGTTTCCTCGAGACGCGCACCGGTCGCAGACCCGCCTTGATCATGGGCGGGCAGACGGACGACGAGCGTCGCCGCGAGGTTGATGCCTTCTGGCGCGCGGATGGTCCGCAGTATCTCGTGTCGTCACGAGCGGGCGGCGAGGGAATCAACCTGCAGATAGCACGACGCCTGATCCATATCGACGTTCCGTGGAACCCGATGGACCTCGAACAGAGGGTCGGCCGCATTCACAGATTTGGTTCTCGGAAAACCGTGATTGTGGACACCCTCATCGTTAAAGACAGTCGTGAAGCCGACGCGTATCTGATCGCGCGTAAAAAGCTTCGGTTGATCGCTTCTACCCTCGTCGAGAAGGAGAAGTTCGAGTCAGTCTTCTCGAGGGTGATGTGCCTGCTCTCCCAGGAAAAACTGCAGGAGATCATTCTTAATGCACCGGAGGCTCCATTCGATCTGCAGGATGAGAGTTCCCTCTCAAAGATGATTCAAGACGGTTTTGACTCATGGAAGGAGTTTCACGATCGCTTTGGCGAGGAGCAGCAGACAATCAAAAGCCAGAATCCGGGACTCGCGACGTGGGAGGACATAGCCTTCTTCTTTGAGACCTTGGGAGGCGCCGAGCGAGTACATGGATTCAGAAAACACTCGTTTGAAGGGCAAGAGGAGCAGAACCAGCAAGCGGAAGAAGAGGTAACGGTGCTGCGGCTAGGAAACACAGGCAACTTTGTCTGCGGAGACATCGGCGAGGCATTTGTCTTTGGGCGTGATGATACCTCAACACCACGCCTGGGATTGAATCTCCCGGAGGCGGCCGAGATTCTGAGGAAGTTCGCGTTTCCACCGCAGCCTTGCGGACCTGCCCATCTGCGATGGCCGACCGCCGTCGAAAGACCGCGCTGCCTTGATCAACTGCCAACGGGCGTCCTTGTATTCCTGCGTCAGACGTTCCGGGACGACCGTAGCGGAGGCTGGACGGAGATTGCTTCTGACTTGAGTTGCTTTGCCGTGAGTGCCACCGGAAGAGAAGTTGTACAAGGACGCCAGTTGGGTGACCTTTTGCGCGGGCTCTTTCGTGCTGTCTTCAGGAAGACGCCTGCTGAGAATGAGGCCTTGCTAGCAAGGCTCGAAGTAGCTGAGATCGAACTGGGAACGGAGATCCGCCGGCCGAGCGAAGAAGAAATGAAGAATCAGATCAGACACTCCGTTACCCCGCTATTCGCTGCGATCGTCGATTAACTCCATCGACATCGCAATCGCTTTTGCTCGAGTGCCATTGGCCAGATCCATCCTCCGATCAGCCTCTTGAGGACTCCTAATGAAGATATCGCTTATTCTCGACAAGATAGATGAGAAACAACTCTTTGTTCCTGCGTTCC
>JBDTUW010000952.1:0-2136 GCA_040007555.1 Acidobacteriota bacterium
AGAGGACGGCGGCGATGGCGGTTTGTTCCTGACACGATCTATCGTCGGCAGGAATCTGTACGGCTCCACTTTCGCGGAAGTATCCAGGTCTTTTTTCTTATCAGCGCTCTTCGATGCGATCGACCCAACTGTCTCCTGTGTACATCCGAATCGGTCTGCCTCTCTCCTCAACGAATCGCACTACCTCGCCTACTACGCCGCCCCCCGTAGGCGCGACGAATCGAAAGCGTCCTCCACCAAGTGTCTCGAGCGTGATTGGAGTATCGAGGTTCGGACCGTTGGGTGTGACCATGCCCAGTCGCTTGTTGAGCAGCACGACCTGTGTATCTCCCCCTCGACCCCGGTAAAGCCCGGCGAAGCGTTCCCACGCCGGATCCCAGGCCACGACGATCGGCTTCGGCGCTGCCGCTTTCGCCACTGCCTGGCCCACGGTCGCCATCAATTGCTGCGCGATTTCAGCTGGGTTTGAGTCGTTAGTGTTCGTGAGTACGATGACACCGACCCTGTCATCGAGCTGTATGAGTGTCTGTGTCGTATTACCCGGATAGCCGCCGCCATGGCCTACATATGTCTTGTCCTTGATTCGCCTCACTGCGAAACCAAGGCCCGTTCCTGAGGTCCAGTTCTCCTCCACCGAACGCACACGATGCATCTCGCGTAATGACCCTGTGCTCAGGATCTGCGCTCCGCCTCGGGGGCCCCTGCGGAACTGAGCCGACACGAACTTGGCCATATCACCTACGTTCGACGTGACTCCCGTTGCTGCAGCCATGCCACGTGCATCGACGAATGGTAGTATCTCCCGCGTCCCGTCCGGCATGCGACGCCCGTATGGAACGGCGAGCTCTGCAATGTTGCGATCCACGCTCGAGGCATTCATGCCCAGCGGTTTGAAGATGTTGCGCTCAACGTAGTCGGCCCACCGCTCACCGCTTAACTGCTCGATGAGCATGCCGGCAACGGAATACGCGAGGTTCGAGTACTTCCAACGTACTGACGGAGCGAATGCTGCCTGCCGATCGGCGTAGAGCCGCCGGATTACATCGGAGGTTGGAAACTCGTAAGTCGTCCAGTGATCGCCAGCTTCGCGCTGCATTCCCGAACTATGCGAGAGGAGTTGTTCGACAGTGATTGCGCCGTCGTCGTCGCCGGCGGGCCTGGCCTTAAACCAGGTGAGGTGTTTCACCACTGGGTCGTCGAGACGCAGCTTGCCCTCCTCGCGCAACTGCATGATCGCGATTGCCGTAAACATTTTGCTGTGGGAGGCCATGCGAAAGTTGGTCGCCGCAGTCATGGGCACTTTCGCCTTGATATCCGCGAAGCCGAACCCCTTTGCCCAGACCAGTTCCTGATCGCTCACAACACCGATAGCAATTCCCGGCAGTCCACGATACGCGATCTGCCCCTCGATCCACGCGGAGAAGAGCCGCTCGGCCCCAAGAACGTCAGGATCGTTGGCAACGTTTCCCGCGTTGGCATTCGGCATGACCGACTGCGCCTGCAGCGCTAACGATGTGAACAAGCAGGCAAGGAGCACTGAAGCGGTGATGCCTGAGACGAATCTGAACACCCGTGTGCAATCGATATGTAGCTTTTGGAGTTTAAGAATCATGGAGTCTCCAGACTTGATGTCGGTTCAGGTTGACAGACAGTGGATGGGAATGAGTCAGCCCTCGTCAGGAGCTGTTTTTACCATAAAGCAGACTTTAGATTCCAGGTGTGCATTGCTCCTCAGGATGACCAAATTCCAGAGCAGCTCTACGCGGCGCTGAGGTCGAGACACATCATAGGCGGTAACGAGCCCGTTTTACCGGATTCCGAACGGAAGAAGCCCAGCTTGACGAAGGCACCGGTCACGAACCTGAATTGGGTCCGGGTGGAACAACAGCAGCAAAGATCGATGACTTCCGCCTTCACGATCTGCGGCACACGGCGGCTACTCGAATGGCTGATGGCGGGGCGATGCCTATACACTCTCGTCGATACTCGGAATTACGATTGCGATGACCGCACGATACACCCACGCGACCAGCGAACGGACGCGTCTTGCGGTCGATGGAACTAGCGGTCGTGAAAGATTCCGGTCACAAATCGGTCACACAACAGAAACGGCAGGCCCTGCGACCTGCCGTAAAC
>JBDTUW010000953.1:0-2130 GCA_040007555.1 Acidobacteriota bacterium
GCGGTGAAGCCCTGGGTTACCGACGAGACGCGACCGAGAAGATCATCAATGGTGCTTTGCAGCCGAGGACGATCGTTGGCGTTGATACCCAGAGTGGCCCCTGCCGCGAGAGTGGGAAGGCAAAAAAGCTCCTGGCCTGCTGCATTAACGCCTGTACCATTATTCAGACACGCGGGATTAACGGTTTGGATGGGAATGCCGCCGGCACTAACGATATTGACGAGTCTATTTGCATTCTGTGAGCCCAAAGATCCGCGAATGTCCCGATGCTGCTGGTAGCGGAAGTTGATTCCACCTTTTATCAGGTGGGCACCCTTTGACCAGCTAAGATTGTCAACGACCTGGTACGTATTCAGCGTCCGCAAGTTGCCTGCGGTGAAGTCCAGCGGATCGGTTGGGTTGATGGTCACAATCGAATACGGCTGGGCACCCGCCGATGGATTGATGAAGTTGAAGGTGAAGTGATTGCCGCCGACAACGAGTTCGTTGATGAGAGTTGGACTGATCTGCCAGCGATAGTTGACGGCCAGGTTCCTCGGATCACGCGTCGTGTTGACCTTCGGCGGCAGCCCCGGGAACGCAGGCAAACCACCGTTCACGGAATCGTTGATCGTATTCTGCTTGCCCCATGCATATCTCACCGACACGTTGTGTCGCGTGTTGAAGCTGTGGTCGATCTTGAAGACAAAATCACGTTGGGGATCAAGCCGGCCCTCCGAGAAGACGTATTGAGCAGTATTGAGTCCATCTCCTCCGGTATATTGGTTTGGATTGGGAAACAGATCGAGGACGCGAGACTGAATCGTTGGGTCGATGCCGAGTCGTCGCGGGTCGTTGCCGACAATGTTGTAGCTCGCAATGCAGTTCGTGGTTACAGTCGCACTGCAATTCGGGAAGCTTGGATTGCCGCTCGCATCGATGACGGGCCCTCCATTCGTCGACGTGCCAAACGGGTTGTTCCTGCGTGGTTGAGTCGCGCCAGCCGAATCCACGAATGTTCCGACTATATACCGGAAGATTCCCGCTTTTGCGGAAGGAGTGTAGACCGTGCGCGTCACCTGGACCGGAATTACCTGGCTCTGGCCCTGATAGTTGAAAAAGAAAAATGTCTTGTCCTTAAAGATCGGACCACCGACATCGCCACCATACTGATGCTGTCTCAGTACCGGCTTTTTGGCGTTCAAAAGGGGATTCTGCCACTCGTTGGCGGCCAGCGCTGAATTGCGGTGAAAGTAGAAGAGATTGCCGTGAAACTGATTGGTCCCGGACTTCGTCACCAGCTCAACCTGTGCGCCCGATGAGCGTCCGCGATCGGCGGTGGCATTACTCGTGATGACGCGGAATTCCTGGAGGCTGTCCGGGTTGGTGCGCAACGGCGAGAACTCCGATCCGCCTGCGGAGGATTCATTGATGTCGATTCCATCGAGGGTGTAATTGAAAGCGCGATCTCTGGCCCCGTTGACGTGCGAGCCTCCGCCGGTATTCGCGCCGGTGGTCACACCCGGCTGCAGCCGCACGAAGACCAACGGATTACGACCGCCTGAACTTGCGTCTAAACCGAGGGGAAGGTCGGTCAGCGTCCGGTTGTCGACGGTTGCACCAAAGTTGCCCGAGGTCGAAGTCTGAACGCGCTCAAAACTGCCGCTCACCTCTACCGTGTCATTGGCGCCGCCCACCTCAAGTGCCGCGTTGACCGTCAACGGCACACCCGCCGTCAGCAGGTTTCCCTTCGAGACGAACTTCTTGAAGCCCTGCGCCTCGGCCGAAATTGTGTACGAGCCGAGCTGCAGACTATCAAATGCGTAGGCGCCTGAGGACCCTGTCGTGGTCGTCACTGAGGCATTGGTTCCTTCATTCGTAATCGTGATCTTGGCGCCGGGAACAACCGCCCCGTTATTGTCGAGCGCGTTTCCGATGACACGGGAAGTTCCGGTCTGTGCCAGGACGGCCGAGCTGAGCAGAACCGTCAAAAGAAGAAAGAGCGCGAATCTTCTGTTCATTTCTTTCTGAAACTCCTCAAAGGATGAAAGCGTCGGATTAGGCCGACGCCAGGGATGGAACATTTGATGTGCCTATGGACTCGGCGCCTGAGTTCGATAAGTGCTGTCAAATAGGTCTTTCAAAATAGGC
>JBDTUW010000954.1:0-2128 GCA_040007555.1 Acidobacteriota bacterium
GATTTCTGGCACAGATCAACGGCGGGTAGGCTAGCACGTTACATATCAATTGTTTATAGAATAGGGAAAGGGGTCTGACAAATGGCACAATCAATTCGTCCGCTTCGAGATCGGCTTATCGTTCGACGTATCGAGGAGGGGGAGCAGGTTCGTGGGGGGATATACATTCCGGACACGGCGAAAGAGAAACCGCAAGAAGGTGAAGTGATTGCAGTTGGCAACGGCAAGATCCTCGACAACGGCAGCAAGGTTGAGCTCGATGTCAAAGCCGGCGATCGCATTCTTTTTGGCAAGTATGCAGGAACCGAGATCAAACTGGACGGTGATGAATACCTGATTCTGAGAGAAGACGACGTCCTCGGTGTGATTGAGGGCGCGACCAAGGCCAAGGGCAGCAAGTAAGAGAGAGCTGACGGTCCGAAAGGATCGGGAACCCGTCTCGCACCAGCTTCGGCCGAAACAGGACAAGTTTGAACAGGAGAGTAGAAATATGGCAAAGCAAGTAATTCATGGCGAGGAGTCGCGTCAGGCGATCCTGAGGGGCGTCAACCAGCTCGCCGACGCCGTCAAGATCACGCTCGGTCCCAAGGGCCGCAATGTCGTTATCGACAAAAAGTTCGGCTCACCGACCATCACTAAGGATGGTGTCACGGTGGCCAAGGAGATCGAACTCAAGGATTCACTCGAGAACATGGGTGCTCAGATGGTCCGCGAGGTCGCGTCGAAGACTTCCGACGTCGCGGGTGACGGAACCACCACAGCGACCGTTCTTGCGCAGGCGATCTTCCGCGAAGGCGTCAAGACCGTTGCCGCAGGCGCGAATCCGATGGCCCTCAAGCGCGGCATCGAGAAGGCTGTTGAGAAGGCAGTCGAAGCAATCAGAATCATGGCAAAGCCCGTCAAAGGCGATGCCATCGCCCAGGTGGGAACCGTCTCGGCCAACGGCGATCTGACGATCGGCAACATCATCGCGGAAGCGATGAAGAAGGTTGGCAAGGACGGCGTCATCACAGTTGAGGAATCGAAGTCGCTCGAGACCTCGCTCGAAGTTGTCGAGGGTATGCAGTTCGATCGCGGCTACCTCTCTCCTTACTTCGTCACCGATCCAGAGCGCATGGAAGTTGCTCTTGAGAACGCGCTGATTCTTCTTCACGAGAAAAAGATCAGCTCGATGAAGGATCTGCTCCCGGTGCTCGAGCAGGTCGCGAAGCTTAGCAAGCCGCTGTTGATTATCGCTGAGGATGTTGAGGGCGAGGCACTGGCGACGTTGGTCGTCAACAAGCTCCGCGGAACACTTCAGGTGGCTGCCGTCAAGGCACCGGGCTTTGGCGATCGGCGCAAGGCTATGCTCGAGGATATCGCGACCCTCACTGGTGGAAAGCTGATCAGTGAAGACCTCGGGATCAAGCTCGAGAGCGTGAAGCTCGAGGACCTCGGCCGCGCCAAGAAGATCATCGTCGACAAGGACAATACGACGATTGTCGAGGGTGCGGGCAAGCCGTCCGACATCCAGGGACGCGTGGCGACGATCCGCCGTCAGGTCGAGGAGACGACGTCGGATTATGACCGCGAAAAGCTTCAGGAGCGTTTGGCCAAGCTTGTTGGCGGAGTCGCTGTCATTAAGGTAGGCGCTGCGACCGAGACCGAGCTGAAGGAGAAGAAGGCTCGTGTTGAGGACGCGATGCATGCAACACGCGCTGCCGTCGAAGAGGGTATTGTTCCCGGTGGTGGTGTGACGATGGTTCGGGCTGCCAAAGTACTCGACGGGTTCAAGCTGGCCGATGAGGACGAGCAGATTGGCGTCAATATCGTCAAGCGAGCACTGGAAGAGCCACTTCGCCAGATTGCGCAGAACGCTGGCAGGGAAGGCGCAGTCATCGTTGAGCGCGTCAAGAACGAGAAGGCCGAGAACTTCGGGTTCAATGCGGAAACCGAAGAGTACGAGGACCTGGTTAAGGCTGGAGTCATTGATCCTGCCAAGGTCGCGCGGACTGCACTGCAGAATGCAGCCTCAATCGCATCGTTGATGTTGACGACGGAGGCTTTGATCTCCGAGATTCCGGAAGACCGGAAGGCGCCAGCCGGACCTCCAGGCGGCGGCGGCATGGGCGACTTCTAAAAAGGCGTC
>JBDTUW010000955.1:0-2119 GCA_040007555.1 Acidobacteriota bacterium
GATAGGTCACCAGCCGATCCGGGCGCGGAATCGATGAATACAGGTTGGCAGGCAGATCTGAATTGCGGCCAATCCCGGCTGGACGGTCGTTGAACTGAGTATCGAAGTTATCATCAAGCCCAGTCGTGATGTTGAACGGCGCACCCGAGGTGAAGAGGACCATCGGACTCAACCTCAGGGCCCACGGAAGGCTTATTGAGAGGTTGACGATGATGTTGTGCCGACTGTCGCGCGAGCTGCGGCTCCATTCGGGTCTCAAATTGTAATTGTCAGCCGGAAACGCCGAGTTATCTTTCGCCCAGGCGAGACGATAATTCGCGAAGAAGAAAAAGCGCGGATCGAAACGGCGTGAAATGCCAAATCCAAGCTCGTTGCGTGTTGATGTTCCAGTCGATTCGGTAGCGTTGATGTTTCCCATCAGGGGGTCCGGACGCAAGCCGGTTCCAGGCAGCGGGGCATTGATGTTGCGAGTTCGATAGAGATGAAGACCCCGGTTGATCGTGTAATTGAATGTCGCGACCAGCGCCTTTGGCAGCTGCTGTTCGACGAGAAACATCGCGTTGATATTGTAGGGAGCCCGAAGGTCGGGATCGAGCACACGTCGGGTGGTGTTCTGCTGCAGAATATTGATCGGATTGAGAATTGAAAGGTCCTCAGGTACAGGCACAATGAACACCGGGTTGAAGACGGTGATCGTCTGCTGTGTCTGATTGTCGAATCGCAGGGTATTTGCGTAGGTACCCGAATTCAGGCGGCTGAGGAAGATACCTCCACCCGCCCGAATTACCGTCTTCCGACTGGCAAAGGGCGACCACGCCATCCCGAGGCGCGGCGCAAAGTTCAGTTTATCGCGGAGATTGGTCTGAAACTCGTGCCTGATTCCGAATGACACTGTCAGAGCCTGGCTCATGCGCAGATCGTCCTGCACATACCACGATGTCTCCGTCTGGGAGTAGCGAAGCTTGGGTTCACCACGATTGATCGTAAACTGAGTCGCGCGCACCGGCTCTCCATTGAGAACACGCCGGTATTGATCGAGCGTAGAGAATGTGTAGGTCCCATTGAAATTGCTCGCGCTCACATTGCGAACGTTCTCGTGCTCCAGTTGAATGCCAGCCTTCACGGTGTGTTTCTTGAAGGTTATTGTCATCGCATCCTGAAACTCGACATTGGTAGTCCGGGACTGGCTCGAGACAGTCGAGCCACCGCCCTGAAACGCATCCAGGACGTCGATCGCCACACCAGTGCTTACTGCTTCGCTTGAATTGGTGTCCTGCTGCAAACGAAGCCGCGTTTCGTGCAGTAACCGGGGATTGATGACAAACGTTTCAGAAAACGAAAGTGAGTGATTCTCACTGTGGGTATTTGAGGCGCGTTCCGGAAGCATGAGACTTCCGCTACCACCCGCACCACCGCCTCCGAAGCCACCGCCGCCGCCGCCACGACCTCCTCCACCGCCGCCGCCAGGGCCGCCAAAGGCACCACCTCCAAAGTTCCCGCCGCCGGAGGATTGAGCGAATTCGGAATTGATTCGCTTATTGTCGCGATAGTTGTAGTTGATGTTCAGCATGTTGGTCTTATTGATAAAGACCCCGGCGCGAAATGAGACGCCGTTGCTTCTACTGGACGCCGGTACATTAGCTGTAAATAGACCGTCGAGCGTGGTCGCCGAGACCAGCCCGCTACCATCCGTCGGGTTCGATTCGATGTTGGCGCTGAAATCCAGACGCTTCTTGATCAGCGGTCCACCAAAATTGAAGGAGTAGCGCTGTTGATCAAGCTCCGGCTTGACTAGCGCAAAGGCGTTTCTAGCGTCGAGGGCTGAATTCCGATAGCCAAAGCTGACACTTCCTCGCCATTGGCTGTTACCCGGTCGGGTAATGATCTCGATCCGGCCGTCGCCTCCGCCACCGCTCGAGAACTCGGCTGAGAAAAGGCTCTGATTGATCCGAACCTGCATAATGGCCTCGCGCGGGGGCAGCCTTCCACCACGAAAACCATCAATCAGTATCTGTGCATTTCCACTGCCGCCAGCAAGGGCCTGAAGGTACTCGAGTATCTCGTCCTCGGTTTCAGGCAAAAGTTCCTGAATCATGTTCTCATCGAGGACAATCCCGGT
>JBDTUW010000956.1:0-2118 GCA_040007555.1 Acidobacteriota bacterium
GAGCGAGTTCTCGAAGCGTTGCGCGGAGTGCGCGAAGGCCTATCAAAGCAGGAACTACAGGGTCACATCAACCTCAATTATGGCCGCCTGAACACTGCGATTGAGCTTCTTTCGCTGGAGTCGCCGGCGCCCATCATCAAACATGGCACTAAGTGGCGACTGACCGCTGCAAGTCTCACGGAGGCCTTCTGGCAGAGGGCAGAGCGACTCACCGCACTGCGTCGTTACGAGCAGAACCAGATGCAGGAGTATGTGCGACTTGACTCCGGGCACATGCAGTTTCTCATTGAGGCGCTTGACGGTGATGCGCGTAACGTCAGCTCGCCCCTGTTACCTCCACTGCCGAAACCCGCCGATCCGGCGCTGGTTCTTGAGGCTGTCGCGTTCCTTCGCCGGACCAGCCTTCCGATCGAACCGCGCAAGATGTGGCCCACAGGTGGAATGCCTCGGTTCCAGGTCAGCGGAAGGATCCAAATTGAGCTGCGCGCGGAACCAGGAAGAGCACTCTGCTCGTGGGGCGATGCAGGCTGGGGTGAGATCGTCCGACGCGCCAAGATCAGCGGTCACTTCAATGACGACCTTGTTGAAGCCTGCGCCACTCTCGTACGCGACTGGCGACCGGAGCCACGGCCGGCGTCGCTGACGTGCATCCCTTCGCTACACCATCCGGAGCTGGTCCCGAGTTTCGCGCGGCGATTGGCGGTAGCTTTGAACTTACCATTCAGAGAAGTGCTCGAGAGAACCGATCAGCGGCCCGCGCAGAAGACAATGGCGAACAGCGTCCAGCAGGCGCGCAATCTCGATGGCTCGCTTGCGATCAGCGGCCACACGGTTTCTGGCGGACCTGTTTTACTTGTAGATGACATGGTAGATTCCGGCTGGACGCTGACCGTAGCTGCATGGCTTCTGCGATCAAATGGCAGCGGTCCCGTTTTTCCCGTGGCGCTCGCGAGATTGGGCAAAGGACAATGAATACATCGATCTCAGCAAACACGAAGTCCATTCTGCTGCTCACAGCGCCATTGATGACAGGTCGTGGCGAGTCTTCATCAAGTATGCTGACCCCACGTGAGTACAATCGTTTGGAGACCTCACTTCGCAACCAGGGGTCGCAGCCAGCTGACTTGCTCGAGGGCGATTTCGCCGAGCTCATCAAGGGTTGCGGGGCTGACCTCGAACGTCTTGAGAGATTGCTGAGCCGTAGTTTCATTTTGAGCGAGGTGATAGAGCGCTGGGAATCGCGAGCCATGTGGGTTGTTAGCCGCGAGGACTCGGCCTATCCGCGAAGACTCAAAGACCGACTCAAGGAACACGCGCCGGCGTTGCTCTATGGCTGTGGCGACCAGATGATTCTCGAAGACGGTGGGCTCGCGATCGTCGGTTCACGCAACGTAGACGATGCCTTGATAGAAAGCACAAAGGACATTGGCCGGTTGGCGGCAGAGTCTCACTGCATCGTATTTTCCGGAGCGGCGCGAGGTATCGATCAGGCCGCGATGCTTGGCGCGCTCGAGGCGGGCGGGAAGGTTGGCGGTGTGATGGCGGACAGTCTTGAGAGAGCGGCGGTAGCTCGTGAGCACCGGGAGTTCCTCATGGAACAGCGATTGGTGCTGGTGTCGCCTTATGATCCCGCTGCAGGTTTCAATGTCGGCCACGCGATGCAGAGGAACAAGTTGATCTACGCGCTGGCGGATGCGGCGCTGGTCATGAGTTCCGATTTCGAGAAGGGTGGCACGTGGGCGGGCGCGGTCGAGCAACTCAAGAAGCTTCGGTTCGTGCCAGTCTTCGTGCACGAGAGTCGGGATAAGAGTGAGGGGCTGGAAGCGCTGAAGAGGATGGGCGCCCTGATATGGCCCGATAGCAGGACCCCGGAGGCCTTTGCCGAAGCCCTCACGGTTGAGAATGGCGCTGCCGAGGAGCGACTCTTGTTTACGTAGAACGAGGTTGCAGGGAAACGCGATAAGATCGTTTCCGCGATCACATCGCCTCGCGTCGCAAGGTGGTCGGAGGTCACATCTCTTCTGGGATCGAACGCGTTGGTCAGGAGCCCATACAACCCGATCCCAGCCTCTGAAAGGTCGATTGTCGACTTCAGCGACGCTCCTCCGGCGCCATACC
>JBDTUW010000957.1:0-2109 GCA_040007555.1 Acidobacteriota bacterium
TTGGGAGCCGTTGTGCGGTGCGCGGCGAGTAGCAGGAGAACACCCACCACGAGCCACGATGAATACCTCATGTGCATCAATCGGCGGTAGCAAGGGCGCGCTATACGTTCTGTGCGTCTGTTCGACACCTGTGTCTCCACATTGAAACTACGCCAGTAGGTTTCTCGGAGCCTCGATCGGAGGCACCGCCCGCTATCGATTCCGAGTAGTTGGCCTGCCTCCGGGCAAGGTAATGCAGCCAGCTATGTCGGCTGCCTTCTCCTTCCGCCGCAGACCTGACTTGACCGGGTAATGATAGCCGCTGAAAGATAAACAGACGATAAACCGCTTCTAATAAATGCTTTCAGTGAGTCATTGAGGATATTCGGGGCATTGTGCTCTAATTCCTTCTATGCAAAGGATGCGCTATCCCCTCACGAAGACACGGGCTCTTCTTGTCTTTGCTCTGACGATGCTGCCTGCGGCGGGAATCTTTGCCCATGACACATGGCTGATCCCGCAAAGGACCGCTGTGATCTCGGACGCGATCATCAATCTGGACCTCACCAGCGGGATGGCCTTCCCTACCCTGGAGTATCCAATTAAGCCGGATCGCATTGAAAAGGCTCTCTGCCGTCTCGATGGCAAGACGACTGCAATTCAGGTGCGGCGGTCGTCGCTTAAGTCCCTTCGGCTGACGGCTCGACTGACCGGATCGGGGACCGCGACGATTTGGGTGCAATTGAAGCCAAAGGCCCTGGAGTTGACGCCGAAACTCGTCATCGAGTATCTCGATGAAATTGGGGCTTCAGACGAGATTCGCCAGCAGTGGAAATCGGCCTCACCGAAACGCTGGCGTGAGGTCTACAGCAAACACGCCAAGACTTTCGTCCGTGCCGGCAACCGAGACGACGATCAATCCTGGGGGGAGCCAGTCGGTCTGGCCCTCGAGATTATTCCGGAGCAGAATCCGACTACTCTACGAATTGGGGATGTCTTGACGGTCCGCGTGTTAAAGAACGGGGAGCCATTGGCGGGATTCCCGCTGGGTCTGGTCGGACCGGGAAACCCGAACGGCAGCATTCAACGCACAGACGCTGAAGGGCGCACGGGATTTACGCTGGGCAGGCCGGGCCGCTGGCTTCTGCGCGGCACGGAGCAACGCAGGTCTTCTCAGCCGGATAAAGAGTGGGAGAGCGATTTCACTACGCTGACAGTCGAGGTTCGTTAGAGGGAAGGCAATACTCAACGCGAAGAAAGAACAGCAGGGCTGGGTATGAGTGTGCAGGCCTATGCGATAACCTCGGAAAACTCCTTCAACCGTTCTCGTTCTTCTTCGCGTCTTTCGCGGCTTCGCGTGAGTCTTCCTCTTCCTTTCCATGGTACATTGTTGCAGGAAGCGAGAATGATAAAGCGCATTCAGATCATGACCGTCTTTGCGGCTCTAATATGGCTCTGGGGCACAAGTTTGGCTTACGGCCAAACACCCGAGCCAGAGCAAAAGCAGACGGAAGCGATCCGGGTGGAGATCGCCCTGGTGACTGTTCCGGTAAGTGTCACTGACAACACCGGACGCTTTATCACCGGCCTCAAACAGACCGACTTCAAAGTATTCGAAGATGCTAAACAGGTTGATATTGCCGGCTTCGCGGCGACTGAAGAACCCTTCAATGTCGCGCTCTTGATAGACACGAGCCGAAGTACAAGCGATTCGCTTGGCGCAATCCGCAAAGCCGCACGCAGCTTTATTGATCAGCTTCAGGAGAATGACCGCGTCCTCATCGTAGCCTTCGATGAGCGCGTGAAGTTCATCGGGGACTTCACCAGCGACCGACGGCAGCTGCAAAAATCGATCAGCTCGATCAAGACCAGCTATCTCACTTCAATCTACGATGCGATGTCGCGCACGATCAGTGAAAAACTCGCGCCGCTAACCGGGCGCAAAGCGATCGTCGTCTTTAGCGATGGAGTCGACACGTGGAGCAAGCAGTCAACCAGTGAAACCACTCTCGATCTGGTGGCCCGCTCTGGTGTGCTGGTTTACTCAGTGCAGTACTTCGGGGGGAATGTGGCTGGCCCGCCAACCTCACCCTATCTGGTGCCGCGTCGTTACTTCACATCGTCTTTGGT
>JBDTUW010000958.1:0-2108 GCA_040007555.1 Acidobacteriota bacterium
GTCTTCCGCCTTTCTGGCCCGCCAAATAGCTCGGTAGCGTGTTGGGTAACACAAAATATCCATCAGCCAACCCCTGCATGAGTGCGCTTGCTCCCAGTCGGTTTGCACCGTGATCGGAAAAATTCGCCTCCCCAATGACGTACAGACCCGGTAGATTACTCATGAGGTTGTAATCAACCCAGAGCCCGCCCATCGTGTAGTGAACGGCCGGATAGATTCGCATTGGTTGCTGGTAAGCATTTTCCCCGGTAATTCGTTCATACATCTCGAAGAGATTGCCGTAGCGTTCCTCGATCCTTTCGACGCCGAAGCGACCAATCGCGTCAGCGAAGTCGAGATAAACACCGCGTCCGCCCGGACCAACCCCGCGGCCCTGATCACAAGCTTCCTTCGCGGCCCGGGATGCGATATCACGCGGTGCCAGATTGCCGTATGCCGGATACTTGCGTTCGAGGAAGTAGTCTCTTTCCCGCTCGGGTATCTGCCCCGGACTTCGGTGATCCTCCTTGCCAAGCGGAACCCAGACGCGACCATCGTTGCGTAGTGACTCCGACATGAGAGTCAACTTTGACTGATACTCTCCACTTACCGGAATGCAGGTAGGATGTATTTGCGTATAGCAGGGATTGGCGAAGAATGCCCCCTTCTTGTAAGCGCGGTAGGTTGCCGTGACATTACAACCCCGGGCATTTGTCGACAGATAGAAGACATTCCCATAGCCGCCGGTTGCCAGAACTACGGCATCAGCCGCGTGAGATGAGACCTCACCGGTGACGAGATCTCTCACGACGATCCCTCGAGCGTGGCCGTCAATGACGACAATATCCAGCATTTCCGTGCGGGGGTACATCTTTATCGCTCCGCCTTCAATCTGACGGCACAGGGCCTGATAGGCACCAAGAAGGAGTTGCTGGCCCGTTTGCCCTCGGGCATAGAATGTGCGCGAGACTTGGGCTCCACCAAAGGATCGGTTATCGAGGAGCCCGCCATATTCGCGAGCGAAGGGCACTCCCTGTGCGACGCACTGGTCGATAATGTTGACGCTGACTTCGGCGAGACGGTAGACGTTGGCTTCCCGTGCGCGGAAGTCACCTCCCTTGATCGTGTCGTAAAAGAGCCGAAATACGCTGTCACCGTCGTTACGATAGTTTTTAGCTGCGTTGATGCCTCCCTGGGCGGCGATGCTGTGCGCGCGTCTCGGGCTGTCCTGAAAACAGAAACAGCTGACGTTGTAGCCCTGTTCGGCGAGGGTTGCCGCGGCCGATGCGCCTGCAAGGCCGCTCCCGACGACGATCACTTCAAACTTGCGGCGATTTGCCGGGTTGACCAGCTTTGCCTGCTGTCGGTACCGGGTCCACTTGCTGTCTAATGGTCCGCCGGGAATTGCGGCGTCCAATGTGCTCTGCATGAGTGTCAGCCTACCTTATGACTCCCGCCAGAATGGCGATCGGAATGGAGCAATTACCGACGAAGACGGCTGTTGCTGCCGTAATTGCCAGCAGTCGAATGGTTCGGAGCGATCTGTTGCTCCTCAGTCCGAGGGATTGAAGCGCGCTGGCCAATCCGTGACTGAGATGAAGGCCCAGCAAACCCATGGAGATCAGATAGAAACCACTGACTGCAGGTTGTGAAAATCCGGTAACCATCATTCGATAAACGTCAGGTCTTCCCATCATGTCTCGCAACTCCAGGTACTGCGGATCTACAAAGCCAAAGGTGAAATGAGCGAGGTGAAAGACAATGAAGAATAAAAGCAACAGACCGCTGAGAACGATGGTGCGCGCGGCGTAAGTGGAAGCTATGGGTCTTGACGATGAATACTTGACTGGGCGCGCCTCGCGGTTCTCGAGTGCCAAACGAACGGCTGTCGCCACATGGACAAGAAAGACAGCGAGCAGCCCAATGCGCGTTGGCCAGACGAGCCAGGGGCGGGACTTGAGGCTATCTGCATATTCATTGATTGCGACGGGACCAAGGAAAATCTGAAGGTTGCCCAGCATGTGCACGATCACAAATACAAAAAGGAAGATGCCGGTGACAGCCATGACATACTTTCGTGCCAGCGAAGAGCTGAAGAGATGTGACAACATATTGATCATCGCAAACGT
>JBDTUW010000959.1:0-2105 GCA_040007555.1 Acidobacteriota bacterium
TCGAGGAACAATACCAGAGGAATTATATGCGATCGAGAGAGGAATTTGACTGGAGCGAAACGTACTTGCGCGTTCGCTACGCCGAGACAGACCAGGGTGGTGTCGTCTATCACTCGAACTACCTTATCTGGTTCGAGGTCGGCAGAGTGGAGCTTTGCCGCGACCATGGCTTCAACTATTCGGACATGGAGCGAGAGGCCGACGCGTTTTTGCCGGTGACGGAGGTTCGGCTGCGCTACAGGAGTCCGGCGCACTATGATGATGAGGTCAAGATTCGAACGAGGATCACGTCGATCCGCAGTCGCGCGATTACCTTTGCGTACGAGGCGGTTCGTGCAAGCGACGGGACGCTTTTGGCCGAAGGTGAGACGGATCATATTGTCCGGAATCGTCAGGGACGGGCGCGGTCATTCCCTGCAGAATATTCGGGGAGGCTAAGAGCCAAGCAGCGACCGTAAGCCAGCGACAGGAGCCACTTCCTGCCACTTCCCGATAATCGCTCCGCTTCCGGTCCCTTTTCTCGGGTCCCGAGCTACTCCCGAACCCGGATCGGCAGTTTCGCCTCTGTGCGAATCTCGGTCCTGCCTTCAATCTCGCCAAAGATTTCCTTGAAAGCGCCGATACTCGAAAGCACGTTGCTGGTCTCAACCGGCATGAAGACGACCTTCGCGTTCTGGCTGCGAGACATGTCCCGTAGCGACTCGATGTACTTCATCATGATCAGATACTGCGCCGGATTGCCTTGCCCGGCGAGTATCCCCTCACCGAGCTTGCGAATCGACTCCGCCTCGGCCGCCGCCGCAGTCAATCGGGCCTGAGCAGCGCCTTCCGCCGAGAGAATGAGGGCCTGCTTTTCGCCTTCAGCGCGCGTAATCGAAGCCTGCTTCTCGCCCTCCGCCCGCGTGATCGCCGCCTGCCTTTCGCCATCCGCCTGCAATACGAGTGCCCGCCTGTTTCGTTCGGCGGTCATCTGCTTTTCCATCACAATCCGGACATCTTCGGGCGGATTGATGTTACGCAGTTCAACGCGTGTCACCTTGACTCCCCACTTATGGGTCGCATCATCGAGGATGCCACGTAACTTATGGTTGATCGTATCGCGTGAGGTGAGCGCGTGATCGAGGTCCAGCTCGCCGATGACGTTTCTCATCGCCGTGATGGTCAGCTGGATGATCCCGCCGACCAGATCGTTTACCTCGTACATGGCCTTTATCGGATCGGTGATCTGCCAGTAAATGATCGAATCCACCATGATCGTCACGTTGTCTCGGGTAATCACCGGCTGTGGCGCGAGGTCGGTGAATTGTTCCCGCAAGTCGATTTGCGTTACTTTTGAACCAGCCCAGAAGACGCTGCGTGCGCGATCGACGAAGGGCGTGACCACATTGAGACCGCTCGCCGCAACGCGGTCGAACTTGCCGAGTCGTTCAATGATCAGAACGGCTGCCTGCGGCACGATGCGAATCGTTTTCCCCGCAATAAAGAGCACGACGACCGCAATCACCAACAGCGGAATAAGGAGTTCCATAATCAGTCAACCTCCACATCGCCGGTTTGAAAACCGGGATACTCAGGTATTCTCTGAAGTTTCACCAAAAAGATGCGGGTGGTGAGATTTGCGGTGGACATAAATCACGTTGCCGTCGACGCGGTCGATGGCAACGGTCTCACCCGCCTTGAGCGGAGACTCGCCCTCGGTGGGAAACGCCATCCAGACTGAACCGTAAACTTTGACGGCGGCTTGATTGAGGGCGCCATCGCTTGATTCAACCACGGTTCCGATCTGGCCAACCATGGTTTCGACGCCCGTTATCAGCCTGTTTGGCGTCTCACCACGATGAAAGAAGCGTTCGAGTAGATTGCGCGAGGTAACGAGCAAGAGGACGGAGACCACGAGAAAAACTATTATCTGCGCGCCAATACTCCCAATCCCCAGCATGGCCATGATGGAGGCAACCAGCGCCCCGACCCCAAACCAGAGTAGAAAGAAGCCGGGCGTGAGGGCCTCTATGCCGACAAAAATCGTCGCCAAAACCAACCAGACTATCCATGCATACGCCATATGACCTCTGATTTTAGATTTTGGATTGTGGATTTTGGATTGC
>JBDTUW010000960.1:0-2101 GCA_040007555.1 Acidobacteriota bacterium
GCTGAATGTTGCGGTATCCGAGATTCCGCCTAAGGCGGTACTACGAACGCTGATCCCCCCTGATCCCTAACCCACTTAACTCCAGGCTCGCTCGGGTGTTTTGGCTGATACATGCTGATCTCAACGCCGCCTGGGAGGCCGAATTTGGTAATCGAAGCCCAACCCGCACAGCATACGCAGTGTCGAAAAGCCGCGCCGGCGGAAACCTTCATTTTTCTTGCTGGGCAACCCGCGATACCCCTCCAGGCGTCAAAGCCCCGAAAAGACTTGACCGACTGGGGGAGCGCCTGCCAACGCCCGCGTATTCGCCAGCAACGCACTTGAAAGTACCGCAACTACCTCTCGGAGAAGGAATATGAGGATCCCGAACACCCGGAGTGGTCTGACTCTGCTGCAGGCCGCATTCGCCACACTGTCACTCGCATTACTGTTAACGGCATCAACTCACGCCCAAAGTGGCCGTGATCAGGTGCGCGGAGTTCACAATTTCGGAAAAGTTACCGATCGCTACTTTCGTGGCGGACTGATCACGGCTGAAGGAATCGACAATCTGCAAAAGATGGGCGTTCGAACGGTCATCGATCTCCGCGATGAAGACAGTCCCGGTGAGGCAGAGGCCTGCAAGTGGAATGGGATCAGGTACTTCAAGTTCCCGATGAACGGCCAGGACACACCCGACACTGCCACAGTGGATGAGATCTTGAAGCTCGTTCAGGACGCGAAAGAGCCCGTTTATGTTCATTGCTCCGGCGGAAAGCACCGGGCCGGCACCATCGCAGCACTCTATCGGATGCGCGTCCAGGGTTGGTCGAAGGAAAGCGCATGGGCCGAGCAACGGTCCTATGGGTTTGGCCTCGCGGAAGAACATCACAACCTCTACACCTATGCTTACCACAGAAAACACACACGCTCCGATGGCGAAACACTACCGCTGGCTTCCACTGTAGCGCTGGCCGTCCAGCCCATCCAATCTGATGATGGACGTAGCTACGAAGCGGATAGCGACAATGACAATGGTCGCGCGATCGGCCGTGAACGCGATGACGATAGCGACAAGGACAAAGACAAAATCAAAGACAAAGATCGCGAAAAGGAGCGAAAGGCTGCCAAGTCACGAAGGAAGAAAGAAGAGAAGGAGTTGAAGGCCTCGAAGAAGAAGTATGACGATGATGAGGACGAGGCGGATGACGATGATGCTGATGGTAATGCGGACCGCACCCGTCGCACCGAAGTGGTACTAAACGAGAAGCGGGCTGCGGATGAGTCTTCTCGTGAAGTCACGAGGACTGAGGAAAAGACGGCCACCACGTCGACGATTGCCAAAGAAAAGGCGGACGCCGAGACGGCCACAGCTTCCGCAAAAACCGTGTCAAGTCTGGACTCAAATGGCGACTACATGGAACTCGGTGATGCGATCATTCGGGCGAGGACTGAAGGTGGTACCGGGGACGTGCTCAAGGTCGACCTCGAATGGGATCCAGCCCGAACTCTCGTGACCTGGGATGTGACGTTCTCATCGGGCGAAGAGTTTGAGCTCGATGCAAACTCCGGCAAGCTGCTCGGAAGGAAGAGCAAGGTCGGTCCAAAGCTGGGCATCCTTGTTCCATTGGCGCTTGAGGGGAGCGCGAAAATGAAGATGCTCTCGTTTCAGGACATCATCCAGATTGCGGAAAGTGCTCGCAATATGAAAGTGCTCGAAATGGAGCTCAAGCGGATCAAGGGTCGCAGCGAGACGGTTTTTGAGGTGGCGCTCACTGACGGGAGCACTCTCTACTTTGACGCAGCCAGCGGGCTGCTGGTGCCGGGCGTCTGAAGACACATAAAACCTCAATCGCTTCCGATATACGTGGGAGGTGCGGCTGATGAATTTCGTCACCGCGCCTCCCATCTCTTTTGATATGAGTATGTGATGGCTATATTGATGTCAGTCTCAATCACCCGAACTTTGGCGATCCGGCCAACGTTTTCGGAGTAGCCACTTTTGGCATTTCACAGTTCAGGCTTGGCCGCGGGTTGAGTGGAAATACCGGAGCGACAGGAGACTTTGGATTTTAGATTTTAGATTTTGGGTTTTGGATTGAGGAGCTGAACAGAGAGATTT
>JBDTUW010000961.1:0-2099 GCA_040007555.1 Acidobacteriota bacterium
GTGCACCGCTGATTCCCGGCAGGCAATCCTGAACGGGCGTTCAGACAAAACTCATGATAATGTCAGTGGCCCATCGCATCCTGCCACGGCACCATGAAATATGGGGCTTCTAGTGCAATGTCGACCTTCTTAATCGGCTGGATTCCTGGCAGGCAGACGATCGAGATCCATCGGTGCGATCTGTAACCGGGATGTTCCCTTGGATCTTCATTGCGCCGCGGAAGGAGCAGCCTCGGCCGCGACGCGCAAAGCAGCCGCGACAGTGCGGGAGTTCATAGGCGAATTAACGGAAGGACAACGGCGAGTGCTGAAGAGGCAAAGATGTGGCCACTACCACCCAATGAGAGCCTTAGGGCTGATCATCGCTGCTGGTCTTGTTCTATCGGCCCAGCAGGTGTCTCCCACTAATAGCCTGTCGATTGAACAAGCAGTCGACGCTGCGCTGCGCAATTATCCGTCGATTCAGGCATCGCAGGAACAGATTAATGCGGCAGCAGCTGGGATTCAGCTCGCGCGGACGGCTTACCTGCCCAGAGTCGACGCGTTGGCGCAAGTAAATCGCGCGACGAGAAACAATGTCTTTGGCCTTCTTCTGCCGCAGAGTGTCATCCCTTCCATATCTGGTCCAGTACTGGGCACCAACACCTTCGGAACGGCATGGGGAAGCGCCATCGGATTGTTGGTCATCTGGGACCCCTTCGATTTCGGCTCGCGACAGACGAGCGTGACTGCGGCCATAGCTGCACGGGCCCAATCCGAGGCCAGGTTAAAGAGGACTCAATTCGAGATCTCGGTAGCGGCTGCCGACGCTTACGTCACCGTAGTCGCGGCGCAGGAAACGGTTCGAGCGGCTCAAGCTGGCGTGGAACGAGCCGACGTGGTTGCGCGGGCGCTCAACGCGCTTGTGAACATTCAATTGCGTCCGGGCGCGGATTGCATCGAGGGCTGGCACGGAGCTTGCGGCGGCGCGCACCTTGCGGATTCAAGCTCAGCAGGCGGTCGAGGTCGCGCGCGTGAACCTTTCTCAATTCGTGGGTCTGCCGCCTGCCCAAATCGTCGTGGCCGCGCCGAAATTGCTACAGTTGCCGCAGGAGCGGACTGTTTCGCCCCTGGATACGGCTTCGAATCCTCTAGCGGTGGAGCAGAGCGCCGTAGTCGAGCAATTGAAAGCACAGCTCAAAATTCTGGAGCGGTCTTATTTTCCTCGCTTTTCAGTACAGGCCTCCACGTATGCCCGTGGGACAGGGGCCGAGATCAACGGACATAATCTGGGTGGACTCAACGGCCTCGCTCCCACGATTCAAAACTCAGCACTCGGTTTTTCCGTGACTTTTCCGGTGTTCGATCTCCCTGCCATTCGAGCGCGGGAGGCTGGACAATCCGCAACGATTCGAGCCGAGACAGCGCGATCACGGCAGATTGGGACAGATTTGGCCGCCCAGTGGAATCGAGCGCTTGCGATGTTGAACGGCGCTCGGAGTGTCGCAGCCAACACTCCCCTCCAGGTAACGGCCGCGCGCGCGGCGACCGAACAGGCGACGGCTCGCTATCGAGCGGGTCTGGGCAATATCGACGCGGTTGCGGAAGCCCAGCGCCTACCCACCCAATCCGAAATCGATGACGCTCTTTCCCGCCTTAGCGTTTGGCGCGGGCTGCTCGGAGTCGCGACTGCGGCGGGAGACATTCAGCCATTCGTGGCCGAGGCCAGTCAGTAGTTCCCTTAGGAGTCAAAGAAAATGCGCCTCGTACTAGCCGCTCTCAGCAGACCGCCCACCATCGTGGTCGCTCTAGTCGCGATCGCGCTATCCGCATTCCTAGCCATCCAGAGGATGCCGGTCGATATCTTCCCCAAAGGAGGTTGAGTATCTGAACACGTATCAGCTCGATCATGTCTTCTTCAGCGAGACTCGAGCCTATATGTCTCTAATTATGGGATCTACGATGGCTATTGTCGTGTTAGGTTTCATGCTGAACATGTACCCGAGCCGCCGCGTCAACGCCGACATCTTCGGCGGCAGTGTTTTCGTTTTCTGCGTCTCCCTCTGGCTGGTTCGCAGTCAGGCAACTGTTGAGGACGTTTCGTACATGAAGGCTATGAT
>JBDTUW010000962.1:0-2092 GCA_040007555.1 Acidobacteriota bacterium
CTTTCAGTTCACTAGACCAGCCGAGCTTTGCCCGGCGCTCCGAAAGACGCGAAGAGCAACGGATAAACAGAAAGCGCTACCGGCAACTACTTGCCTTCCTTCGCGTCGTTCGCGACCTTCGCGGCCTTCGCGGCCTTCGCGTGAGTCTTCCGGTTCCCCAACGAAGGGATCAGATTTACTCCTTCGAAACCGATCGAAAAGACGCGACCTCGTAGCGCAATTTTGCCTAAATTGCCCACTCTAATACCGTCAATTGTCTGGGACAAAACGCACTCAATTCAGGAAATTGCTCGACATGGAATTGTGGCGCTCCGAGTTCCGTTGTCAGCACCTACTTGGGTGCATCGGGACAAGGGATCGTCGAACCGTCGGGACCACGGCAGAGTCGGCCAGGATTAAGGACGCCACCGCAGAAGCCCTTGCCATTCTGTTCAAAGTAAACCCCACCATTCGGACAGCGCGGATCATTCTGGCGCCCCTGCGCTCCGCCCGAGGCTGTCGCCGGCGGGGCAAAGATTATTGGATTGTAGATGCCCGGCATGGAGACAGCGACACCGGCGAAAAAGAGCGCGTGATCGTAGCTGGCGATCTCGAGATAGTTGCGAATCAGCGGTCGCGTGTCCTTGCTGACAACACCGAAGATCGGCCCCTCATTTACTTTCAACTGGGAAGAGAACTCGGAGGTGGATGGCCCTCCCTGCATCCCATTGGAGTTCAGGCCACCGACATTGGCACCTGTCAACTGAGCCAACTGAGCGAGTTGCTGCGGTGCCGGCGGCAGCCTTCGCTCCGGATTCTTCATCATTTCGGCGAGATACGCCTGGTAAAACTCATTGATCAGCGGATCGCCGGCCCGAACCGGGCGCCAGTTGGATATACTCTTCTGGTTCAGGGAGGAGAGTGCCGTCGTCGTCTCCTCCTCCACCGGCGGGCCTAGTGGATCGGTTAGTGCAGTGGGTCGCAGCAACCGAAGAGTTTGCCCCTGTCGATTGGGAAACGTCTTAGTCAGTTCATCGAGCGTGGTCGGGTAACGCCCCGTCTCGACCGCAAATCGGGCCAGCGCCCGCGCAACCTGTTGACCGCGCCAGAACATCTCCTCTTCCTGCTCTCGCTGGAGATCATGCTTGATTGCGGGTATTGCCGCAGCCATCATCACCAGCATGATCGTCAGACCCGCCAGCAACGCGACGAGCGCAAACCCATGCTCCCGCCCGTGCCCTCCAATGACCTTCCTGGACCTTAACGCTCTCTGTCTTTTTGCACGCATGGTGGGAAGCCGATCTTATCCGCCCTCGCCTGTAAAGCCGAGGATATGCGAGATGTTGTATTCCGTGTCAAGCACATCGATCTTCTGATTGGTAATCTCCACGATCCGCCACTTGCCAAGCAGGTCACCCTTGTGAACGTTGATCAATCGGCTGTCAGCCTGTGACTTCAATACCGCCATATGCACGCCGGCATTGTTGACGACCAGCGCGACATAGAGATACGGCGGAATTGGTGGATCCGCAACATTCAGGTTCAGTGCGTTTGAAAAGAGCGAGGTGTCCGCGGCGCTTTTGATTTCAACACGCAAATTGCCTGACTGGCTGATGGCGAGAGCCGCGATAGACGCCTTTGCCTGTGCCTCGCCGAGGATCGTCGTCGGATACGGTTGCCCGTTGATGAGGATCTTTGCATCCGCCGGTATCTTCGCTCCCATGACCGTCATCTCGAAGTCGCCAGTCCGCGCGATCCTTCCAGAAGGATTGACCGATGTGATCATGATCGGAGGCGGAAGCGGTGTCGGAGCCGGTGGCAGAGGTTTTGGAGTGGGAAGGGGCGTCGGAGTGGGATATACAAAGATGTTACGATTCGTCCCTCCATCGTGCGTCCCGCGCCCCGCCAGCAACTCCAGCGGCAGCGGCTCTGTAATAATCGTGGGTTCACGATTCTGAGCCAGCTTCACGGCGACAGCAGTTTGGCTCGTCTGGGGCCTTCCAACCTGAAGAGGGGTGCGCGCTGACGCGGGCCTCTCATCGCTCGCAAAAAACTGATAGTAGATGACCGTCGCGAGGACGCTAAAGAGCAATCCCACCAGAAGTTGTTTTTT
>JBDTUW010000963.1:0-2086 GCA_040007555.1 Acidobacteriota bacterium
CAGCTCATCGCCGGCCGCGACGCCGTAGTAAAGACTCGTTGGCGGTCTGTTGGGATTATCCGCCGAGGCAAGTCCCGTCTGATCGCCGACGCGATCACGGAGACCAAGCTGCATGTTGCCTCGATCGAAGTCGATCGCCGTCAGCCAAGGCTGTGGGTAAACGACGCGCTTGGCGAAAGGCGAGATCGGCTCCTCGGCGATATTCCGGTACACCGGGGTCCACGGCTTCCACAAAGCTGACTGGCAGAGGGCGGGTCCAAGCTGCGCTGAGTCAGCGCAGGTCCTGGGATAGTTGAGCGCCACCTGCACCACCGGTGCTGCGGAGAATGCAAGCGTCGCGGGGTCAACGGTGTAAACGTAAGCGAACAACTTCGTCGGATCGCCATCAACCGTCCCGCCGGCAGTTGTGCTCTCCGCCGTACAGGTCACACCAACGTAGACCTTGCTTCGATAGAAACTAACAGCGAACGGCCGAACATCTCCAGTGGTCGGACACGACGGTGGATTGAGCGGAACCGCAGACGTTCTGATATTGACCGCGGTGGGCGCAACGCCGATCGGCAACTCATAGAGAGTCCGATTGGCCAGATTCATGACATAGAGCTTGGTCCCATCGTCTGAGATCGCGCTGCCGCCGAGACCAACCTTCCCGACCGCGTTCCACGAAACGTTGCCGTTGTCGTAGGGATCGAAGGTGTGCGGGTCGACTCCTGCCGTACCAGCACCAAAGAGCGCGTTGAGATCTGCATAGGTGGTCACTGTCTGCGTCGCTGGATCGATGCGGTAGACGGCACCCGTCCCGCTCGGACCAAATCCCGCATACCGTTTCATGAACGCGGAGGCATAAAGCCTGCGCTCGGCCTTCGACCAGGAGATGCCCCACGTCGTTCCAACCTGCTCAGCACGAGCTACCGTGGTCAGCCCGGGCAAGTCAAAATCAGTGGTCGGCGTGTTCGGGTTCGTGCTCGAGCTGCCGGCGGTGTAGGGGAAGCTGACAATGGATGCGTCCGTCTTGCCGGCCTGGGGGCCCTTGACGTAGCGGGGCACAGCTAGTCGCGGCAGATTCTGACTAAAGTCGGCTGGATGAACGATGCCGAGATTGATGTTCGAGCTGCTGCCTTCGGGCACAAACTGAACGCTGGTACCGGAGTCCGGACCAAACTTCGTCGAGAAGTACTCGGCCGGTAGATTGGTGAACTCAACACGGTACGGGCCAGTCGAACCCGCTGTATTAATGGAATAGCCACCGTTCGCGTCGCTGACAGCGCTGCCTGCGACCGCACCGGTCGAGCTATAGGCGGTGATGGTTACACCTGCCACACCATTGTCGATGGCGGAGGTGACATTCCCTCCCCCGTCGTTCGGGTTCTGGACGGCAGTATCGCGAACACCGTTACCGTTATAGTCCTGAAAAACCGTCCCGCTGATAGTCCCTGTCGCAGCTGCAGAGCTGCCTCGCACGGTCAGCAAGCTCAGCCCCGAACCGATAACCGCCAGGATCATCAGCACGCGGAACCAAATTGCAGGGTGGGAAAGCCGCTGGTGAGGCTGCGAGTGACCCTTAAACTTTTTATTTGGAAGCAACATTGTTTTCTCCTCTGAGCGCTGGCGGTCGTGCCACGATCGCGCGATCGCTGAGACAGGGTGATTCATACCAATAGATAAAGATACCTGCGAATTCGTTGGCCCGCTCTCAAAAGAGAAGCCCGTTTGGGATGCTGAGTAGGCCACCCGGGCGAGCCGATCATTCGAATCATTTTCCGACCGATCGTCTTTCGGCAACCTTGCCGACTGTTTCGAAGTCCAGACAGACACTGCCAAAACCTCTGCATTTGGGGAACGCGATCTGGTCCTTCGGCCGTTCTCTGACAGCCTTCATTCGACACCCGATAGCCACCACTCACACCATATGATGTAGCCCGACAAGCTTCAATGCGTATTTGGGGTGAAGCATGACAGGCGCGGCTAGTCTACGTGAAGACCCGGATAGGGTCAACCAAAAAACTGCTTATCCAGAAAGTTCTCAAGCGGATACCCCGCCTTACGTGAAGAAAGTTGTCAGTTGCCAGTTGCCAGTTGCCAGTTG
>JBDTUW010000964.1:0-2076 GCA_040007555.1 Acidobacteriota bacterium
GGCTCGATCGCGATCGAGGCCGCAGTTACGGCAATAGAGCCAGGCGCTTCGCCAGGGAGTACTGCACTGTTGGCAGGCGCCGATGGTGGTGTCTTGTGTTTTGGTTTTCGCGCGAGCGCCGCACTGCTGGCAGAAATTCTCACCGGAGACGACGCGGGCGCCGCATCGGGTACAGCACTTACTGAGGGTGGCAGAGTGTTCTGGTTGGACGACGAGTGGACGACCACATTGTTTGCAGAAGTTCAGATTGTCGGGAAATTGAACCTTACATGCCGAGCAGTACATAAGCGGTCAGTCCCATGGCTCTTGAGGGATGCTCGGAACACGTCGTCCTCGGTGGAGCGACAGATCAAAACACCGGGCAAATTCAGGTGCCGATACCTGGCCATCATAATGTCAGGGTTGCCATCGGCGCAAGACTGCATTCCTTTGAGCGGCGCCCGCACGCCATCCGCGAGCCAATTGCCATCATGGTAGCGGCTTTAACTTTTTTGCATTTTCCGCAATTTTTCCTCTTGTCTTTTCACCACTCACCCTGTATTCTGCCATCTGTTTCATTGCTGCAACAGCGGCCTGCAGCCGCAACGGCGGACGCCGACATAAAAGTCGGAGAGAGACGTCGGTTGCGAGAAAGCCGCGAAGCAAATAACACCTCAGCCAAAGGGCGCCACCCATTCGGTTGCCCGCACCGAATGGGTGGGCACGCGCCCTGCTTGATTCTTTACATCCTTTGATAACGGGATTGCGCTAGTGAGCATCGCTCAGCGTCTGATCACGAATGAGCGTTTCCCGGGGGAGCCGATCTATTTCTTTATAAGGAGACACTGCGATGACGAGTGAACAAGCAAGTTTTCTTCGCGACTTCATGCTGCAAGGACTCGAAGAGGAATTTGGTGCGACGTGTCGCGTCCTGGCCGCCGTCCCTGACGAAAATGTCGACTACCGTCCGGATGCCAAGTCCCGTACTGCGCGCGAACTTGCCTGGCATATAGTGGAGGGCGACATACAGTTCCTTTCGTGCATTGGCAAGCTGGCTTTTGCTTTTGGGGAAGAGAAGGCAGATCCGACGGAGGGGATGGCTGAGATGATTGCGTATTACGAGGCCGGGTTCAAAGATACCATCGGACGAATACGGGCGCTGACACCAGAGGAGCTTGCAGCGCCAGTCGATTTTATGGGGATATTCAATTACCCGGCGGTGAGTTATCTGACGTTCTTTTCCAACCATTCGATTCACCATCGGGGACAGTTGACGACATACCTGCGGCCGATGGGCGGGAAGGTGCCGGCGGTCTATGGTCCAAGCGCAGATGAGCAGTGGACAAGTGAGTAAGCCGAATCGGAGCAGCGCCCGGCGTGGGGGTGTCACATAGTGGCGAGTCTAACAGGCGTTGCCGCGGTCAACCGAGATGATTGGGGTGAGGAACAACGTCCAGTTCGGGCTTGTAACGACATGTGGTTGGGTACGGCCCCACTACGTGGTGCACGGGGGCGAGGATCGTGCCAAAGTCGGTCTGACGGTCGGCCCCCATCGTGGTAAAAAGGTAGCCGATGAAGCAAAGCCTTTCGCAAGGTCTGCTTCGGCTGCGATTCACGGACTGACCTTCGGGAATGTTACTCCGGGCCAGTCATCCGTCCTGAACGGTGTCGCGGGCAATCCTTCCTTGTTGAAAAGGTTGCAGGTTGGAAACTTGTTCCAGGCATATCGAGCAGCCACCGGCTTCGAGACATCGGTGCTGCTGACGATCACTCGGTTACCCTTGATTTCTGCCGTCGCCTCCCGCCAAACCTTGTCAGCGCCGGCGACGATAAAGCCCTTCAGACCACTCCCGCGTGCTTCCAATCCGCCGCCCGAATGGGTAAAGCTCAGGATGACCTTATCGCCCTTGACCTTCATTGCTTGATAGACAGGCCCGGAATGCGTCAACCGTTCACCATAAGCGATGGCACGAGCCGAGAGTGCAAGGCGCGAACCAACCGGTTGTTTGTTGCGTGGATGAATGTCGTCGTACGCGCCAACGTCTATGGCAACGGCCATTCCTGCCTTCGGTGTGTTGGACAGCGTCATCAATTGAG
>JBDTUW010000965.1:0-2073 GCA_040007555.1 Acidobacteriota bacterium
AGGTTGAGCAAACCCGATGTGGACTCGTAGACTCCCGCAGACCCTTATCTTTTTCATACTCGTCCTTGGGACTTTGCCCCTCCAGGTCTCGGCGCAAGATGCAAAGCGACCGCTCAAGCTCGAGGACATTGCCCGACTGCGCGAGGTGCGAGACCCTAATTTATCGCCGGATGGGCAATGGGTCGCTTATGTCGTCGCATCAATCGACGTCAAAGAAGACAAGTCAAACTCCCATATCTGGCTGGCGAGCTTTGACGGAAAGGTCCATCGACAGGTCACCTCGAGCCCGGAGAGTGAGACTTCACCGCGCTGGAGCCCGGACGGAAAGTATCTCTCGTTTGCCTCGGCGAGGCCCGGTCCGGTCAAGGGCAGTCAGGTCTGGCTGCTTGATCGTCATGGCGGCGATGCGTTTCAACTTACCGATCTGAAGGGACGTCTCCAGGGATATGAATGGTCACCGGATTCAAAACGCCTCGCGCTGGTGGTCGGCGACCCGGACCCTGAAGCCGAAGCCGCGGCTCCACCGACACCCAGCGAAGGTGGCGCGAAGCCAAAAGCTCCGAAGCCCATCGTCATTGATCGCTACAAATTCAAGCAGGATGGACAGGGCTATCAGCTTTCGGGCCGACAAAGCTACATTTACCTGTTCGAGATCGCCTCTAAGAAACTGGAGCGGTTGACCAGCGGCAAACGCGATGAAGCTGGTCCCTCGTGGTCGCCCGACGGGAGCAGAATTGCCTTCACGAGCAATCGGGGCGATGACCCGGACCGGGACCCGGCACAGCAAGTATTCATCGCGGACGCTCGAGCCGGTGCGACCGAAAGACAGATCACGCCCACGAGTAGCCGGAGCGGTCGTTCCCGACTCGAATGGAGTCCCGACGGCAGGTGGATCACGTTTCTGGAGGGCGACGAGAAGCGGTATGGCGCATATAACATGGACCACGTTGCCATCGTCGCTACGGATGGGACTGCGCCGCCCGCCAGAATCAAGGGGGTCGAGGCCCTCGATCGCGGAGTGTCCGCGCCGGGCTTTACCAGAGACGGTAAGGCGATTCGGTTTCTCGTAACTGACAATCGCTCAGTCTATCCGGCCGAGGTCTCCCTTGACAGTGGCGGAGTCAAGCGGGTCATCCCTGCCCCTGTTGTGGTTTCAAGTTGGGATTCCGCGGCGAACTCATCTGTAGTCCTCTCCGCCGGCAGTAACAGGTACACCGAGGTGTATGCCCTTGAGGGCGGATCGTTACGGCAGATCACACGCCAGAACGAAGCGCTGTTTGCTGAACTCGAGATCGCCCCGACTGAGGAAGTAGCCTTCAAGAGCAAAGATGGCACCGAAGTGTTTGGTTTGTTGACCAAACCTGTTGGCTACGCCGCCGGCACGAGGGTTCCGACGCTCCTCCGCATACACGGTGGGCCAAACGGACAGGATGGACACTCGTTCAGCACAGAACGTCAGTGGTTTGCGGCAAATGGATACGCCGTGCTGGCGGTCAACTATCGCGGCAGCTCCGGTCGCGGTCAGAAGTTTTCGCGAGCAATCTTTGCTGACTGGGGTCACTATGAAGTTGAGGACCTCCTCGCAGGGATCGATCATGTTGTAAAGATGGGTGTCGCCGACCCTGACCGACTGGGCGTCGGCGGATGGAGCTACGGTGGAATCCTCACCGACTATCTGATCGCGAGTGATCAGCGTTTCAAGGCAGCAACAAGCGGCGCGGGAACAGCCTTCACCGTGGCCTTCTATGGGACGGATCAGTACATTATTCAGTATGACTACGAGATCGGTCCTCCTTGGAATCCGAAGGCGTGGGAGACCTATGTCAAGATCTCATATCCCTTTCTCCACGCCGACCGGATCAAAACGCCAACACTGTTCCTGGGTGGCGAACGAGACTTCAATGTCCCGATCCAGGGAAGCCAGCAGATGTATCAGGCACTGAGAAGCCTCGGCGTTGAAACGCAGATGATCATTTACCCTAATGAGAATCACGGTATCACTCGACCCAGCTACGTCAAAGATCGCTATGAGCGCTATCTCGGCTGGTACGACAAGTTCCTGAAGAAGACGCC
>JBDTUW010000966.1:0-2073 GCA_040007555.1 Acidobacteriota bacterium
GCAGCGGCGAACGGACAGATCGAAGCCGTGAGAACGCTCATCCAGGCTGGAGCTAACGTCAATCTTCAAAATAATGCGGGCATCACTGCATTGAACCTCGCCGCCGCAAGAGGCAATACCGACACGGTCAAATTGCTTCTCGAACGTAGCGCAAATGCGGAATTGCCAAATCGAGAAGGATTGACTCCGCTTCTCCGCGCCGCCCTCTCGGGCCATCTCCGCGTCGTTCGAGTGCTGCTTGATCGCGGAGCTGACGTCACAACCACTGACACTCGTGGGCGAACTGCGCTCATCCTCGCCGCCTCCAACGGGTATTCGGAAGCGATCAAACCTCTGCTCGACAAAGGCTCGGCCCCCAATCACAAAGACAATGATGGGCAAACGGCGCTTATTCTCGCGGCGATTCAGGGCAGCGCAGCAAGTGTCGCGGCACTCCTCGATGGCCACGCTGATATTGAACTCAAGAGCAATGCCGGTCGCACCGCGCTCTTCCAGGCAGTCTCCGGAGGGAATACGCCGGTCGCCACCCTGTTGCTTGAACGAGGCGCGAATCCCAACGTCGGTGATATGAATGGTCGGTCCGTCCTCCTGCAGGCAACCTCGAATGGTCACACTGATGTTGTCCGCGCACTGCTCGCCAAAGGCGCCGACAAAAACGCTGCCGACAAATCCGAACGGACTCCGCTGATCCAGGCGGTGACAAAAGGATACCTTGATATCGTGCGGGTCCTGCTGGACGCGCGAGCCGACGTCAACGCAAAGGACAGCAGTGGTGACTCGGCCCCGCTCTGGGCAGCCTCGCGCGGGAGAACCGCTGAACTGGCAATGCTTCTCGAACGAGGCGCCGATCCAAATTCACGCGATGCTTCGGGCAACACAATGCTGATCCGGGCCGCCGAGACCGGGAACGTGCCGACAATGAAACTCCTTCTGGACAAGGGCACTGAGGTCGATGCTCAAAATGACGAAGGTCGAACCGCGCTGTTTTTTGCGGCTACCAATGGCAACAGCGATGTGGTGACATTTCTGCTCGCCGCAAAAGCGAATGTCAACGCGGAGAGCCGGAGCGGCGAGGTTCCCTTGATCCGGGCCGCGTCGCGCGGGTACTCGGAGATTGTCAGGTTGCTTCTCGAGCGCGGCGCCGATCCGAATTCAAAGAGCCACAATGGTCTTCCTGTACTGCTCTGGGCCGCTGCGGGCGGCTATACCAATACGGTCAAGGCGCTGCTTGAGAAGGGTGCTGCCGTCAATGCACGCAATGATCAGAGTCAGACTGCGACTATTCTTGCAGCCGCAGCGGGTCATATTGAGACCGTTCGAGAACTGCTCGCGGGAGGCGCCGACATCAACGCCGGCAGCATCTCCGGCGAAACCGCACTGATGCGCGCGGCCGGTCGTGGCTATTCTGAACTGGTCAAGTTGCTGATTGAACGCGGCGCGGAGGTCAACGCCACCACCGCGAAGGGCTGGTCCGCCCTTCATGCCGCCGCCGAGTCTGGACATCTGACCTCTGTCCAGCTGCTGCTCGCCGGGAAGGCTGAGGTGAACGCCCAAACACAGGATGGATGGACAGCAATTTCCCTGGCGGCCGCCCAGGGGTATCTCGACCTGACGAAGATCCTGCTGGAGAGCGGTGCGGATGCCAAAACTCCAAACCGCCTTGGTCAAACTGCGCTCGAGCTTGCTGTGAAGGGCGGATATTCAGAAATTGCAAAACTACTCCAGGAAAAACCTCGGAAGTAATGTTCGGCGTGTTTTACCTTCAATGACAACCCTTTGAAGTCGCCATCGAGTAACGCAACCTGCCTAAATTGCGCGGTCTGCAGTTCGTCCAACCCACCGGAAACCGCGCTGCGCAATTCAGGCAAATTGCGCTACATGGACGGACCCGTTTTTTCAGGACAGGTGGGCGAAGACCCGCGTCTAATGACTTTCGCGCTTCTTCCCCTCGATCTTATTGATTGTGCTTCGGCAGGTTGGCGCCTGGCAGCGACACGCCGTCCGATCGGAGTGATAGGAATCGACATAGTCGAGTGTCAGCTCCTCGCCGGGTTCAATGTCTTTCAGGGCGAA
>JBDTUW010000967.1:0-2071 GCA_040007555.1 Acidobacteriota bacterium
GCGCCCCTCTTGTTAAGGATCGTCCCCCACGCGTACTTTACAACCTCGCTGTCAGGGTATTTCACTACAAACGCTCTTGCCAGTTCATAGCCCTTCGCCATGTCCTTCTCGACATAGACAGCATTGTAGTATTTTTCGTAAGCCTTCTGTTCCTCTTCCGACTTGAACTTGGGCTGCTGTGCGGACACTGCGGAAACGGCAAGTGCGCCGACGAGCACCGCGAAGGCTATCGATAAGCAAAACCTCTTCATACCAGTTTGCTCCTCCACATACTTTCTAGAATAAAATTACCGCGCTGGCAAGTCACGATTTCGCGACTGCCTATACTCTGACGTTCCGGGATCTACGCGCATTAGACGCTGAAAGGCTGGGTCGGGGATGCCTTCATAAGGGGACGTTCTCCTTGGAGCCCTAAATCACCACCATCAACAGTGAATAGCGAAGTGAAATATACCTTGACGGAGTTAATGGTTGAATCAGCTTGGGGGCACTTCCAAGAACTTGTCAGATGAACCGCTATTGTGCATGATTCAGATGCTTTGTCAAGAAACCGACCACAGAACGCCACGTCGGGAAGCGAGGTCTGACCGACCCTCACTAGAGACGCCGGTCGTCCTGAAATTGTTTCCGCCCCAGCCCCATACACAATCATATGAGTACTCTTGTCGCACACTTTGAAGCGCGGGTTGAGGGAGTTCTGGGTCTTATCCGTGCCCTTGTGGAACGGGAAACGACATCCCGCCATCAGGATTCTCTCGATGAGATCGCGCTTTTCGTCTCCGGCCAATTCGAAGCGATCGGAGGCAAGGTTCAGCTCTTCGCCCATCCAGGTTTTGGAACGAATCTGGTGGCCAGGTTCCTTGCCGATCGATTTCCCGCGGAAACGCCCCAACTTCTCATCGTCGGGCACCTCGATACAGTCTGGCCACCTGGCACACTCTCGCGTTTGCCCTTCCGCATTACGGACGACGGAAAGGGGCAGGGTCCCGGTATCTTCGACATGAAATCCGGGATCGCGGTTCTTATCGAGTCCCTTCGCGCCGCGCGCGATCTTGGTCTCAAAACCCGAAGACCCGTGACGGTTCTCCTGACCTGCGACGAGGAGATCGGAAGCCGCACGTCACGACCACTCATCGAAGAGGAAGCAAGGAGGTCCTTCGCGGCTTTCGTTCTCGAGCCGCCGCTTGCTGGTGGTGTCGTCAAGACAGGGCGGAAGGGCATTGGTGTTTACCGCATCGTCGCCAGCGGCCGAGCGGCTCACGCAGGGCTCGACCCCGAGAAGGGGGTCAATGCCATCATCGAGCTAGCTCACCAATCCCTGCGACTGACTGCCCTTAATGACTTTGAGCGAGGGACGACTGTCAGCGTCTGCGTCATCAATGGCGGGACCACTTCCAACGTCATTCCCGCCGAGGCGACCGCGCACGTCGATGTGCGTTTCTGGACCGCAGGCGAGGGCGAGCGCATCGACCAGGCGATTCGTTCGCTGACTCCAGTCCTGGACGGGGCACGGATCGAGATTGGCGGCGGGATCAATCGGCCGCCGATGCCGCGATCGCCCGCCAATGTCGAGCTCTTCGAGCACGCACGGGGTTTGGCTGTGCAACTGGGATTTGAACTAACGGATGCAAGTGTCGGTGGTGGATCCGATGGCAATTTCATCGCGGCGCTTGGTGTACCGACACTCGATGGGCTCGGTGTGGACGGCGCGGGCGCTCACGCCGAACACGAACACATCCTCGTCGCTGACCTTCCACGCCGCGCTGCCCTGTTGACGAGGCTCATCGAAACAACCTAACTGATTTTGGATTTTAGATTTTGGATTCTGGATTGAAGAACAGGTTTTGGATTTTCGATTGTGGATTCAGGAAAACGGCTTTCCTAAATCAATCCACAATCAAAAATCGATTTTCCTGTATCAATCCACGATCCAGGAGCGATTTTGCTGAGCCCATCCACGATCCAAAAAACGATTTTCCTGAATCCAAAATCTAAAATCCAACATCTAAAATCCCGAATCGGCCTATGGAACGAATCTACCGTGACCCGGTCCACAACATCATCGCGCTTG
>JBDTUW010000968.1:0-2070 GCA_040007555.1 Acidobacteriota bacterium
CGAAGAAAAGCGGCGGCAAGCCGCGCGCACTCCAAGATCGAGCGCGGCGGAAAGGCCAAACTCGAGAGCGCCGACGAATCGGCGCACTCCAAACGCGCGCGCGCCGGTGAAATCTCGATTGTTCTCCAATTTCCGCGCCAATGGGCATACAATGCGTAGCAATGCGGTCAAGCTCGCCTACAAAAAGAGCGGTCTACCAGTTTGCCGCCGCCTCATTAATGTTGTGGTGGGGCGGTCTCAATTGCCTGGTCGGTTGTGCTGCCATACCAGCTGACAGTGGTGCTGAGAGTCACTGCTCAATGGAGGGCGGCGATTGCTGCCAATCGCAGGCGGGCGGCGACGGAACTTCATCCGAAACGATCGCAACGCAGTCAACTTCAATTCGACCGCTCACCTGTTGTTCCCTCGAGGCTCTGACGGCGGAAACAGCTCCCAAAGTACGCACACCTGATGTGCATCTGGCCGCACCGACTGTCTCGCCTGCTGTGCTGCCGTGGTATGGGGAACCGGTTCGTCTTCCTGCTCGATCCGCGCGCCTTCCAGACCGGGGAGGAACACGCCTTCTCTGCTGTGTCTTCCTGATTTAAAGAAACAGTTGCCGACCGACATGCTTCATGTGCGCCTGGCAGGGTGAACCTCGGGCGCTTGCAGGCAATTCGTTCTGAAAGGAAACATAGTAATGAGAACTGTTAAGACTCTTGTCATCGCATTTGTCCTTGGACTCGGTGTCGCCGTTTACGCCGGCGATTCATTGCGGTCTTCAACGCAGTCCTGCGCCGTGAATGCGGCCGGGTGCTGCCAAGAGAATGCAGTGTGCTGCACTGGTGGCGTCTGCTGTGCGCCTCATCAAGCTCACTAAGACACTTGATCACTGACTGACGGAGCGAGGATTTCGATCTGCGCTCCGTCGGTTCGCTGTTCTCATTCGACAAGATTAAGACCATGGAGAATTCGCGATGAAGAGACATATCAATACCGCACTCAGCGCAGTCCTTTTGACTCTTGTAATCTCGGGCACGGGTCTGGCCCAGGCAAAACGAGTGGAGATGAAAATCGACGGCTATCTCTGCGGCAACTGAGTGTTCAACATTCAGAAGGCCGTGAGCCGTCTAAACTTTGCACCCAAACTCAGCGAGATCGAGATTACTGACATCAAGAACGGCATCGGTGTATTCAAACCGAAGCCGGACAAAGCCGTCTCCTTTGCAGCGCTAAAAGAGACTCTGAAGAAAGCTGGATACAAGCTTGCATCCGCGCAAATTACTGTAAAGGGCAAGCTATCAAAGGAGAGTACCGGGAACACGACGGGGGACGGTACAAGTCCGGGCCAAAGCACTGTTTGGTTATTGACTGCCGCAACTTCGGGACAGCAATTTGCCATTGAAAGTGATGGCGTTGACCCGCCACTCCCTGACCAGTCGTCTGACACAGCGGTAGAGATTAGCGGTGACTGGCGGACCGTCGGAGAAGAGAAGGCTGCTCACGAAGTGATCAAGCTGCCGGCCGCAAAAAAGGCCAGCGGCCTCAATAACGAGAGGCGCCAGAATCTAGTCCGGACAGAGCAGGTTGACGTATCGAGTGGTGAGCCTGTCGTGCCGCCGCTGGGCGCGCCGATACGGACGACGAGTCCCGGGCTGACGGTTTATCGTGGAGGCGCGTTTGTTCCGCGATACATCTACACTCGACAGCAGCTCGGCGCGTTGAAAGTTGATCGCCACACTCTGCTGCTGAGTCTCTCGTATACTCCGACACCGAAACTTCAACTGGAAGCGGACATTCCGATCACACACGTGTCTTTCAAATTGGCGGGCAACCAGGCGGCGATCACTGGAGGGGGCGCCGGCGTCGGCAACATCACGGTATCGGGAAAGTATCGCTTCTTCCGTCGAGTCGAAGTGTGGGGCGATCGTCAGGCAGCAGTCCGCTTTGGGTTTGAGCTTCCTACCGGTACGAAGCGTGTACCGGATGGGCTGCTTCAGATACCGGGGTTTGTGCGCCAGCAGCTTTCGGCCATCGGTGGCGGTTTCTCACCACACGCCGATCTGACATATTCGCAGGCGAAGGGCAGAG
>JBDTUW010000969.1:0-2063 GCA_040007555.1 Acidobacteriota bacterium
TCGAGGCAGCCAGCGGCAAGGCCTCCCGAAAGTTTTCAGTTCACAAGCTCAGCTGCGGGTTTATCTTTTGACTTGCTCTGAAGATACTCTTCGAGCTTGGTCGCGCTTTCCTGCTGGTTCTCACCGTGGCTAAGGTATCTCGACAACATGCTGAGCGTTGTATGGCCTACCGACTTCATCACAGCGGCTGCCGGAACGCCTGCGGCGACCAGTCGAGTAACGCAAGTGTGTCTCAGATCGTGAAAGCGAAGGTCAGTGACTTCGGCTGTCTTGCAGATCGCTCTCCAACCATTCTTGACTGAGCTCGTAATGCCGAACACTAGCCCGTCAGGACGTTCTTCTGACGCTTCCCTTAGTCGGAGTAGCTCATCACGAACCCGGCCTGTCATAGCCGCTGTGCGGCCTCGATTTGCCTTCTCGTTCTCCGGCTTGATCGTGATCAGGTTTTGATTGAAATCAACGTCTCCCCAAGTCATCAAGAAAAGTTCTCCGCTTCTCATTCCGAGGTCTACGCCGGCAATGATCAGCGGTCGCAAATGTTCGTAGCGCCCAACACACGCGTCAAGAAGGCGAGTCTCTTCGACAAGGGTCATCACGCGATCGCGTCTTGTCTCGTGCTTCTTCTCAATCAGCGTCTCGCCCCCTTCAAACGGGCTATGCTCTATGAATCCTTCGCGAATGGCGAACCGCAGCATGGCCCTTAATTGCTCCATCTCTCGATTGACCGATGCAATGGAGCGTTCACCGTCGCCGCGAGTTGGTGTTCTCAGTCTCTCTCTTCGAAACCCAATCAAATCAGAGTGCCTAATTTCCTTAAGCCGCCGATGGCCGAAGTACCCCTTCAGAACTTCGAGGTAGACCTTTACCTGAAGGTGGGACTTAAGACCGGCTGTCTTTCGACCCTTGTGGAATTGAGCAGGAAAGACCCTTGCCTCTTCATAGACTTTCGCGAGATCGGAGAAGGTGGCAAGCCGTCTATCGATTTCGATGCGTCCTCGCTTGCGATACTCGTCACGCAGGTCGTCAAGAAGGGCGTCGGCCTCATGCTTGGTTGTGGCCACGCGGAGCCGTTCGACAAGACGCCCCGTCTCCTTGTCTGTGTAGGCAATTCGCGCAACCCAGCGTTTTTTACCGTTGCGTGTACGTCTCGTTACATAACCGACAGGTCGTCTCATACTCGTCTCTCCTCTATCCAGTCCCTAGTTGGAGTTCAAAGAGAGAATATATGAAGCAAGGTGAGAGTACAACAGAAGGCTGATAAGACGGGCTATTGGAAGAGTAAGGTAAGGTGGGCTAAAGTGGGATAAATGACTGGCATTAGGCTACGAACCAAAAGGTCGCACGTTCGAGTCGTGCCGGGCGCATTACCAATATCAGACTTATGGGGACGGGAATATTCAAGAAGCCGATATTCCCAGTTCTATTCCCACTCATAAGCAAAAATCGGCCATTTGACATTTGGAGTCCTGGAATGTCGTTCGTGGAATCGCAGATGGAATCCTAAATGTCACTCGAAGACGAACTTACCCAAGCTTTTCTCGATCAGTACAAGCGTGCTGGTGAGGAGACTGGTTACTGGGGTGCCAGATACCTTCAGGCCGTTCGGCGTAGTGGTGGTTTGGTAACTGCCCGTCGAATGCTCAAGCCGCGAAGCGCTAGCCAGAGCAAGGGTCTAGAGATGTACTGCTAGCCGCAAGGGGCATCCCGTTTCTTTTTCAGCCATCAGCATTTCCAAAAGGGTTCTTGAGCGCCAAGCGCGAGGCCGCTGGTCCAGATCTCAGTCTGAAAAGCCTTGCAGGTGCGACAGTGGTCTTTGCCATCCCGCGAGGGCTGCGTCAGCGAGCACGGGCTAAAGTAAAAGCCCAGCCAGGATACGTCCGCATCGCGATGCGCCCAAAGGGAAAGTCTGTCGCTACGTCCCTTTGCCTTCAGATTCTCGTGGTTCCCGATGAGGACCTCCAGTCCAAGGTGCCCTTCCATCCCGAGAGCCTTTGACGTCTGCGGGATCCACGGGCTTTCCACGGGGCGCGGTAAAGAGGGTGGAACCTCGACTAGTTTGTACT
>JBDTUW010000970.1:0-2061 GCA_040007555.1 Acidobacteriota bacterium
CACGCGGAATATAGCATGTCCGCGCAGGCGAAGACGCCAAAGACGCGAAGAGGAACTCACGCGAAGCCGCGAAGGCGCGAAAGGCGCGAAGAGGAAAGGCTGTCATCCTCCAACCAACCGGTCTGTTCTCTGGTTCTTCTTCGCGCCTTTGCACCTTCCTTTTAGCTCGATTAGGATTGAAACCGCATGACCAGCGAGGAAACGTTCAGAACACTCTCAAAGTCGGATTATAAAGTAGCCAGATCATGTTCGGCGAAGCTCTTCTATCGAGAGCTCGGATATCCCAGCACCAAAGATGGCGACGAATATCAGGCAATGCTCGCAGAGGGCGGTTATATGGTCGAAGAGCTGGCGAAGCTTCGATATCCCGCTGGCATTGCTCTTGAACACAGGGGTGATGCGCGCATTGCTGCTGCCGAAACCGCACGCCTGCTTGAGCGCGAAGAAGTGATTCTCTTTGGCGCGACGCTACTCGCGGGTCGCCGGCTTGCCAGGGCCGATATTCTGGTTAAGCGCGGCAACTCAATCCGCCTGATCGAAGTCAAGGCGAAGTCCTTCAACTCAACCGAGAATGCCGAACGAGTAAGTCAGGAGAGGTCGAACAATTTCCGCAACAAAACGGCCCCCTTTCACATCAGGAGTTCCTGGCGACCTCATCTCGAGGACATCACGTTTCAGGTTCTCGTGCTCGCCGCGATGATGCCCGAGGCCGATGTCACAGCGACCATCTGCCTTGTCGACAAAGTCTTCAAGACGGAGATCGATGGCTTTCCGCGATTGTTCAGCATCGAGCGAGGCTTGTCGCGCAGCGGTAGCTCCCGTGTTTACCGGGTCACATTCACCGGAAGCCCATCGCTCCTCGCCGGCGATCAGAGTCTGGTCGAGGTCGATGTCACCGCCGAAGTCGCAGACCTTCGCGAGGAGGTTGAGCAATACGCGAGATTGTTCGAGCAGTCAATCGAAGGTGATATGACGCGCTTGCAGGCCCCGATTGGCGCCCATTGCCGGGACTGTGAATACCGTGTCGAGGAAGGAGTATCGCCGAGCGGCTTTCGTGACTGCTGGGGACCGTTGGCCGATGCAACACCGACGATCCTCGACTTATACCAGGTCTCCGCGTTGAGAGGGGCTCGCGGCCAGCTGCTCGTCGAAGAACTACTCCAGCAGGGCAAGGCGTCTCTCTTTGATGTTCCTGAAGAGGAGTGTGTCAACGGGGGAGGTGTATGGAACGCGCGCCGTCTGGTTCAGCTGAGGCACACACGATCGGGTGAGGAGTGGTATGGCGAAAACCTCGCGCACGCCCTCGAGTCGGTGCAATATCCGCTGCATTTCATCGATTTCGAGACATCGCGTCTGGCCCTGCCCTATCACAGGGGAATGCGGCCCTATGGGCAGGTCGCCTTTCAATGGAGCTGTCACACGATCACAGAGCGAGGCGGCGATCCGATTCACTCGGAATGGCTGAATACTGAGGACTATTGGCCGAACGGCAAGTTCGCCCAGTCGCTGCGCGAACGCATTGGCCTTGAAGGTACGGTGCTCGCCTGGGCAAACCATGAGCGGGCCACGATCAAGGACATCATCGAGACACTGCGTGATTTCAACCAGTCCGATGCGGAACTTGAAGCGTGGGGAAACAGTCTGACGAAGACGAACAGAATTCTGGACATGAATAAGCTGACGCTCGACAGCTTTTTTCACCCGCGAATGGGTGGGAGGACGTCGATTAAAGTGGTACTCGACGCGCTCTGGAGGACCGATGAAAGAGCGCGCTCCCGCTTTGAGCAGCTGACCAGTCGCATTGCTGATCCGAGCACTGATCCGTACTCACTGCTACCTCCGGTGACGATCAATGGGGTTCGACAGCAGGTGGTTGAGGGCACCGGTGCGATGCGGGCCTATCAGGCGATGATGTACGGTGTCGAGCGGGAGGATCAGGAAGCGAAGGAACAATGGAGAGAACTGCTATTGCAGTACTGCCAGCTGGATACGCTGGCAATGGTGCTCATCTGGGAGTATTGGGTGCGAAAGACGTCCCTGTCCGAAAAGACGCCGTAGGGG
>JBDTUW010000971.1:0-2060 GCA_040007555.1 Acidobacteriota bacterium
GACGATCACGCCCCCGCTGGTCTTTCTCTCCACCTCGACTCTCATGTCCGAGCCGGTCTTTGTGCTCAGCCTCATACTGACGGTCGCGTTGATCGAATGTGAACTCCGGACGTCGGATCGCGCAAAGCTTTGGCGCTATGTCGTCCCTGCTGCGGCGTGCGCCTCGTTCGCGTTTCTGACGCGCTCGATTGCGATCGCGCTAATCGGCGCCGTCGTCTTGTACCTGTTGAAGGAACGACATCTGCGTTCGGCGATCCTGTTCGCAGTTGGAGTAGTGATCTGCGTCGGGCCGTGGATGATTTACACGCGGGTGCATGCACCGACAGCCGAGCAGCGGGCGGAGCAGAGCGGCTACATCGTGCAGGACTACGCCACTTCGTTCTGGCAGGAGAAGGCGGGCAATTCGCGTTCGGGGGTAGTTGGCATCTCTGATCTGCCAGGGCGTGTCTGGGGGAATGCGACCCAGATGTTTACGCGGGACGCCGGTGAGATGGTCATCGCGAAGCTGTATTATTTGCTGCGGGACAGCAATTCAGGTGAAAAAGGGCTCTCCTTTGTCTTCGCTCTGCTGATCATCGCGGGATACATAGTAGCGGTGCGTGAGAAGCTGACTCTTGCAGAGATCGTGGTTCCGGCAATGATCGCGATCATTTTGCTATGGCCGTGGGAGACGTTCCGATTTGTCTTACCTCTGACTCCCTTTGCCATCTATTATCTGCTGCTCGGTTTTCGCAGCATCTTTCATATGCACCTTCGCCTTCGTGAGCAGCCACGCCAGCCGGAATGGCGCGGCCTGACGGTACTCGCGGTCTTCATCATCACGCTGCACCTATACGGCAACATTGGCTACATCCTGGTCAAGCGCTCAGCGGTACCGTCGGCGCAATCCGGACTGGCAGGCCCATTCGAGGAGAATGAAGAGGTCCTCCGATGGATCAAGGATCGAGTGCCGGAGAGTGGCATCATCGCCACGATGAACCCGCCGCTGGTACATCTCTATACCGGAAGGACGACTGTCGCATCTGATGATCCCGCGACCCACTGGGAAAACTGGAACCGGATGGGCGTGCGTTATCTGGCATACATCTCGGCACTCCGAATAGCGGACCCCGATCTTTCCGAGACCCGATACACGGTGATATACAAGCCGCGTGGGGAGCTGAATCTACGCGTCGTGGACCTTGGCTCGCCCGAAACCCGCGTCGCCTGGGGCGCTCCGCCCAATCGAATGCAGATGATGAATTAATTGTCAGCCAGTGGTCAGGGCAGGGATCAGGGATCAGCGTTCGTAGTACCGCCTTGAGGCGGAATCTCGGGTAGGGCGGCATTCCGCCTCAAGGCGGTACTACGAACGCATATCCCTGACCCGTCCCACATGCGCACTGACCACTGGCCACTGACAACTGACAACCTCTTCCTCCTCGCCCTCCCCTTCGTCTTCTTCTGGCGAGAGACGCTTGGGATGCTGACCCTCGGCGATCAGGACGTCATCTTCTGGTTCCTCCCCGCCTATCAACAAGTAGTCTCCCAGCTCCGCAACCTCCACTTCCCTCTCTGGAACCCCTACCAGTTCGGTGGAATTCCTCTCTTTGCCGCGTGGCAGGCCGGGGTGCTGGATCCGCTCAACTGGCTCTACCTTGTCTTTGGCGTCTCGTCGCGAACACTTACTGTAGTCCAGCAGCTCACGTTCGCCCTGGCTGCCTTGTCGACATTCGCCTACACGCGCAGCCTCGGTCTCTCAAGACGCGCGAGCCTCGTCTCGGCAGTCATCTACGCGTTTGGAGGTTATCTCGTAGCGCGAACCCTCTACCCAGGTCTGCTGCACGTCAGTGCGCTTGCGCCGCTCCTGCTCTTCATTATTGAGAGGTGCTTTCAGGAGGCCAGGGTGGGCGGGGAGCGTGGCTGGAGCTGGAGCGTTGCGGGAGCGCTGATCGTCGCGTGGCAGGTATTCGCGGCACACCCGCAGCCACTGGTCTACTCTTCACTTTTAGCCGTGGCTTATGCCGCGTTTCGTGTCTTCAGCATTTCCAACGGACACGGTGAACGGCGGCGATTCATTG
>JBDTUW010000972.1:0-2055 GCA_040007555.1 Acidobacteriota bacterium
AGTTCGAGAAAATCGTCGAGGTTGCGGTCAACAATGGCTTGTGGGTGATGTCAGACGAGTGCTACGTGCAGTTCGTTTATCCACCGGGAAAGCCCTTCTCAGCAGCCACTCTGCCCGCTGATCTGCGTTCGCGTGTGCTGATTGCCGGTTCGCTGTCGAAGACGTACGCGATGACGGGATGGAGAATGGGTTTTGCGCTAGGGCCGACGGAGTGGATTACAGAGATTACAAAGATCACGAGCCAATCCACATCGAACGTCAATTCGATTACCCAGCGAGCGGCCATCACGGCCCTGACAGAGTCGCAGGATTCAGTTGGGGAGATGCTTGCGGAATATACGCGGCGGCGCGATTGGCTGGTGCCGGCGCTGAATGAGATTCCCGGGATCGACTGCGGTGTACCGGAGGGCGCGTTTTACGCCTTTCCCAATGTCAGAGGCCTGATTAGTGATTGCGGTCTCGAGAGTTCGAAACACCTTGCGGATACTTTGCTTTACGAGTATGGAGTGGTGCTGACCGATGGTGGTGCGTTTGGTATTGATGGTTACCTGCGGATGTCATACGCGAATTCGCTGGAGGCGATTCAGGAGGCAGTCGCGAGAATCCGAGGTCTGAGAGACGCACGGGCGAGGTAGGTGGCGTGTGTTCGAAGCGGGACGCCCCGCTGGGGCTTAAAAGATGTGTGGGTGCGGTTACCCTGGGCGTTGCCCAGGGTATTAGATAGCCGCCCCATTCGGGGCTGTCAGGAGCGATTGACTCCAGCGGTAGCGAGTTGACGCCAGTAGTGGCCATTGGCGCCAGCAAGTGGCGGTAGGCTCCAGCAGTTTTGCTCGCAATGGGGAGTACTCCGACATTCTATGACAAGTGTGACCTTTACTGGTTAAGCCGCGCCGGCCTGCCCCGAATGGGGCAGCTATATAACAGCCCAAGGGCAACGCCTTGGGTAACGCGTCCATTATTCAAAGAAGCCCCAACGGGGCAGTGTTCCCCGTCACGGTGTAACCCAATCGTGGCGTTGCCCATCGTGACGTGTTGAACCTCCAATGCGAAAACCGCGGAAAGTCGCTCGCCGCCAATCGTCGTCATCGACTGATTCCTCATCGACGTTTCTCTCGACCCAGGCCGGCATCGGCATCGACTCGGTGATCGATCTGCTCAAGGACGCCGCGGATGGACTCCCTGCCTCGGATATCGCCGATGAACTCGATCTGAGCGCCAGCGCACGCAAAGCCCTCCCACGCTTTCTGAGCCAATTGCAGGGAACGGGCCTAATTCGCAGCCAGGGTAACGACTACCGCTGGTCGCATTCTCCACGCGTTCTCATCGGCATCCTTCGTCAGCGTCGTCGCAAAACCATCAGCTTCGTGCCCGATGATCCGGCGGAGCGTCTGAGGGGTCGTATTCGCATCGCTCCCGAGGATACTGGCAACGCTTTTGACGGTGACCGAATTATTGCCAGTCTCGCGCGCCAGAACACGGATGCGCTCCGCGAGGCGAAGGTGGTACTGATCGTCGCTCGAGGCCAACTACGCATCGTTGGCCGTCTTCATCACGGCTTTCGCGATTCGTGGGTCGAATCACTCGACGAGAGACTTTCGATCGATATCGATCTCCCTCAACGCGATGCGAAGGATCTCGCGGACGGCTCGATTGTGCTTGTCGAGATAACCCGCTACCCGAGCGGGCGCGAGCGCGCAGCCGGGCGCCTGATTGAGCGACTTGGCGAGTCAAGCGAAGATCCTGGGATGGACATCGAGATCGTCATCAGGAAGCACGATCTGCCCGTCGAGTTTCCGGAAGAAGTCCAGGAGCAGGCCGATCAGGTCCCGCTCGATGTGCTTGAAGAACAGCTTTCAGGGCGTCTCGATCTGCGTCAGGTCCCGACGGTCACGATCGACGGTGAGACAGCCCGTGATTTTGACGATGCCATCAGTCTGCGCCGACTTGATCATGGGAACTTTCTTCTCGGCGTTCACATTGCGGATGTAAGTCATTACGTCACGGCAAACAGCCCGCTCGATTCAGAGGCTCGCTTGCGCGGCACCTCTGTCTACT
>JBDTUW010000973.1:0-2050 GCA_040007555.1 Acidobacteriota bacterium
AGCCTCGCCGCTCCTGGGCCGGACCTCGGGCAGCCAGACGGGTCCTTCAACTAAACAAAGCCACGAAAACTCGTCGTCGCGGCGACATGGCTTTCGGTGCCAACGCTTCTCGGTGCCGTGAGCGTCACGCGTTTCCTGACGTGGTTACTTACCCTTGATAGTTACCAAGTCTCGCTGACACCCGTGATTTGCTCCAGACGAAGCCGAAAAACGACGACTTCATCCCCCCGCGTTGACATCTTCGACTCGACCGGTGTCATGTCCGGGACGTGCCGAAGGATGCTGATCAGGCTCTGCTCACGCAGCTTCGGATCAGCAATCTCCTGATACTGTCCATAAGCGATGACGCTTCGCCATTGCCAGGGGTCCTGGATCGAATCCACCTGCAGGCAGGCGCGGTTGTGAGTTCGTAAGGCCGAAAGCTTGCGACCAGGAAGCGAGTGGAGATAGATGTCCTCACCATCAAAGTGATAGTGGACTGGGACAACGTAGGCCTCACCCTCCGCAATGCAGCCAAGGCGCCCGAGATTTTGTTGAGCGAGGAGGTTCTTCGCTTCGTCTTTGGTCATCTCGCTGATCATTGGTCGCTCCCGGTGAGAGGCACGCGTACGATTTCGACTGAGCAGTGCGCATGAAAGGCTACGGCAGATGAGACGGAGCCGAGTAGGAAGCGCTCGATCCCGCGATAGCCATGCGACCCGAGGATGATCAAATTCGATCCGCGCGCCTTGGCAGTTCCCAGAATAACCTCTTCCGGATGCCCAACGATGGTCTCGGCCGTGACAGTCAGAGGTGTTTTCCTGCCCGTCCCTTCCAGAACCGCGAGGGCGCCTTTGATTGCCGCCTTCGCCTGGTCTCGTGACTCTTGTTCGAGCTGCTTGTAATAGCCTTCGGGAAGAGCCCAGGCCTCTGCGGTTGGCACGAACGGCAGCTGGATGGCCGAAACGATGTGTACCTCCGTGCCGGGAACCCATGGTCGACCAGACACCGCGTTGATAGCGGCATCGCTTCCCACGGACCCGTCCACGGCGATCAGGATTCTCGTCCCGACCCGCGGTTTGGTCTCGAGAGAGCGCGCAACCCTCACTGAGCATTTTGCGTGGGTCACGACCGCACGCGACACCGAACCGAGCCAGAGTCGCGTCAGAGCGTTAAAGCCGTGGGTGCCGACAACGATCAGATCGGCGTGCCAATGCTCGGCCTCGTCGAGAAGAACGGCTTTGGGATCGCCGCGGAGCGTCTTTGTCGTTATTTCAACTCGGGCTCCAGCTATTTCTCCGAAACGGGACACCGCCTTCGCAATGTTGGCGATGGATCTGCCTTCGAATATCTCCTCCCATTCCGTCGGCAACGTGAGTGAGCGAATTTCGGCAACCGAAGCAACTCGCACGATGCTCCTTTCGGGCCATGGCGTCCGCGCTATCTCCTCGACAGCCCTTTGACTGCATTCAGATCCGTCAACCGCCAGGAGAATCTTCATCACTTTATCCCCTCCCTTCCAATTTGCTCGTGCGGGACTCTGCACCATCGCAACGAGACTTGTTTCTGACAATTAGGTCGAGCAACGCTCGTGCCACTCGAACCAGTCCCATTTCGCGCCGCGAGATGTGCAGATGGGCCAAACTTGGTGGATCAAGGTGCCCTATCCGGAGCACTCATAGTCAAACGCTGCGTAAACCTACGCCAGAAGTGGGGAAATCTGCTACGGTACGGCATGATGCAGGCGAGCCTGATGCGATCCACGCGAAATAGCGGCGATAACCAGGGCGGCACGCCAATTGCCCACTAAGAGAGTCCCCGCGATTGTCAAAGCGGGCAGGAACTGGAGGCTCTCGGTGGGCTTCCGAGAAGGTAGGGCGGTTAATGATGGAATTACTGCAGACACGAACGGCGGCGGCGATTCCAGCGCTTGAGTTTCGCAACGTGACGATTAGCTTTGAGGAAGGACCGGTACTTGATGACGTGAGTTTTGTGCTGGAGCGCGGTCAAATGATCTGTATTACGGGTGCGTCAAATACTGGCAAATCCGTGTTGCTCCGCCTGGCGATCG
>JBDTUW010000974.1:0-2046 GCA_040007555.1 Acidobacteriota bacterium
AGGCGACGAGCGTGCCTGTGGTGGCCATAGCCAATGGGACAACCAAGGTGCCGGATATTCGCATGCCGGGCAAGTTGACCAATCGCGTTCCGGTGATTCTCGGACCTCCAAAGTTCCAGATGGATGAGAATCAGGTGACGACGTTGACCTTGATTGTCTCCGATCCCGATATCAACCAGACATTGAAAGCTTCGCTTGACGGACCTGCGTTTGCGTCGCTTCTGGGACCGACCCCCATTGGATCGACGTCGAATGTGCCGGTCGGGCCGACGCTACGTTACGCATTGCGACTCGCGCCGGGTTTCTCGGACGCAGGGAATTACACTATCCGCATCACCGTGGCGGATGAGTTTGGCGGCAGGACGACGTTTGAGATCGCGCTTACCGTTCGCAATGTGAATCGGCTGCCGGTAGCCACCAGCCAGTCGGTTTCGCTGGATGAAGACGTTCCATCGCAGATCAATCTTGCGGCGACAGACCTGGATGGAGACCAGCTGTTGTTCAAAGTGGTCAACAACCCGCTTCACGGGACTCTCAGCGGGACGGGAAAGACAATCACTTATTCTCCCGAGGGCAATTATTTCGGCACAGATTTGTTCACCTATAAGGTTAGCGACGGAACGGCAGACAGCAACACGGCGACCGTCTCTCTGACGATCCGGCCTGTCAACGATGCCCCACTCATTACAGCACCCTCAGAACAGTCAGTCAGAGAAGGGCAGACATTGAGTTTTGTGGTGGTCGGCGCCGATGTAGATGCCGGACAGAGTTTGACGATCGCTGGTGTCGACCTTCCCGCTGGGGCGAAGCTCGACGCGGAGACGCCAACATCGGCTAGATTTACCTGGACACCTGGATTTACACAGGCAGCGGGACTTACAGGAGGAAGATACACGTTCGCATTCAAGGTTACCGATTCCGGCGTGCCTCCACTGAGTGTCAGCAAACAGATCGTCGTCAATGTCTTTGACACGCGTCACGACCTCGCGCTTGAAGGTTCCGATCTGACGGTGCTCGGCGCGGATTCGCTTTCAGGGACTGCAGACGCCACGGGAACGAGTGTGGCCACCGGCGATGTCAACGGAGACGACGTCGCGGACCTGATCATCGGTGCGCCGTTTGCGAAAGGTCTCGGCAATGATCATGGCCGTGTCTACATTTTCTTCGGGCGTCAAGGGCTCCACGGCGACATCGATCTGGCGAGTAGAGAAGCTGACGTAACGATCATCGGCGAGGCCGATGGAGACGGCTTCGGTGCAAGCGTTGTCACGGGCGATGTCAACGGGGATGGAAAGCCCGATCTCGTCGTGGGAGCTCCGCGGGCAGGCTCGAAAGAGCGCGGGCATGCGGGCAGCGTCTATGTGGTACTCGGGACGATCGCGCCAGGAACGTTCAAGATTGATGAGAAGGCTAATCTGGTATTGCGCGGGGCAAGGGCCAGTGATGAACTCGGAGCATCGATCGCGGTTGGTCGACTTCGTCAGGACTCCGGAGCGGCTGACCTGATCATCGCTGCGCCGAAGAGTGAAGTGCAGACGCCGGGTGGAACGATGATTGACGCCGGCGTTGTTTATGTTTTCTTTGGTGGGAATGCGCTCGTCGGCAGCAAGGATCTGCTGACCACGCAAGCCGATCTCACGCTAACGGGTGCCGTCGCTGGTGGCGAGCTCGGCAGTGCTCTTGCAACCGGCGATTACAACGGAGACAAGCTGGGTGATCTCGCGATTGGAGCGCCGCTTGCCGACGTGACTTTCAAGGATCAGGGTATCGCGTATCTGGTCCTTGGTTCTGCGGGTCTCAAGGGTGCAGCTTCAATTTCGCAGGTAAGCGCCTTCCAGTTCAATGGACGCGATGTGGGAGATACGTTTGGACACGCGGTGGCGTTTGGCGACCTTAATGGCGATGGACGTCAGGACCTGATTGTAGGGGCGCCTGGCGGCGATGGTCCAATAAATCTCCGTCCCGCTGCAGGTGAGGTCTCAGTGTTCTTCGGCACAAACAGTCTGGAGACGAGACCGCCAGGGATGGTGATCTATGGTGCAGGCA
>JBDTUW010000975.1:0-2046 GCA_040007555.1 Acidobacteriota bacterium
AAAGCCGCGGCTCACGTTGGCAGAATTCGATGGCCTGTTTCGAACTTTCCTGTTGGACGTGTACCATCGCCGTGAGTGCTCAGAAACGAAGACACCGCCTGTCGAAGGCTGGGAAGCAAAGGGCTTTCTGCCTCGAATGCCGGATTCGCTGGAGCAACTGGATTTGTTGCTGATTCAAGTAGCCAGAGCGAGACAGGTGCGAGTGGATGGCATTCACTTCCAGAGCCTCCGCTACATTTCAACAACGCTCGCGGCATACGTAGGCGAAACGGTGACTCTGCGGTTTGACCCGAGGGACATGGCGGAAATCCGCGTTTTCCACGAGGACAAGTTTTTATGCCGGGCCGTCTGTGCGGAGCTGGCTGGTGCCACTGTTTCCTCTTCGAGAAATTCTCCGTGCTCGCAATCGGACAGGCTTAGAAGACTCTACACTGCGCCGTTTTGTGGGGGTTATCTCTCAATCAACTGCTCGCCGGGAGTCTTGAGACGAACTTTCGAGACGCGCAGATGCCCAGTTATTATGGCTTGATCCGCGATCCCGAAAGCTGCCGTTTGTGAGACGTGGCTCTTTAACGGACGATATCGAATCGCCAGTAGAAGCTCCGGAGTCTACGGTTTGACGACCAGTTCTCGGTGATCTTTGTTGACAAACTTCAATGAAGCGCTTGGTCCCCTTGCACTCAAGGAAGCATAGGTCGGGTCAGATTCGCCGCCGACCATAACTCCCGACCCGACCTCCGAGGAGTCGATTTTTATGTTGGGTCTTCCTTCGGAGCTAATCAGCCTCAATAACACCGTCTCCGGGTATCCAGTCGTGCCATCCGGCATTTTGACGGTGGGATCCGCCTTGAACACTGTGATACTTGCGCGAACCCGCCCCCGATCATCGACGATTTCAAGCGCGCGTCCGCGGAGTACTGGTGTAACGCTTTGTCCAACGACCGCGCGCCGCTGAGCCAGAGAGAATACCAGCAGCGCGAGGTTGACGACGGTTAGAGCCATGAGGAATCGCTGAGTTCTCATAATCTTTCCTCCTGTGCAGATTGGTCTCATCTCAAGGCTAACGAAGGCCCGGCAAAGGCATAGCGCAGCCTCTTTCCGAGACAATATCATCTTCGCCACGAACACTTCAATTTGGTCGAACCGAAGCCTAGAATGAGCAGCGAACAGATAGCTCCCACAATATGGCAAGCCATCTCCTTAAATATCTTTAGAAGGGTGCCTCGAGCCTCGGACGCAAGAGCGTATCTTTGCTCTTGAACACTTTTGATCATTTCTTGCTCGGCGGCGGTTTGAGCCTGTTGGTTCTCGTGAGCTGCGGCTGCGACGGCAAGACGGTCCAAAGCCGAGATCGACGCGGGATAACTCTCTACACAGAACTCTTCCAATATTTGGATCACTCGAGAAAGACTGGGTCGGCCAGCCGGCGACTTTTGCGTCATCATGGCAATTAAGGTCCGTATCCTGGGCTGCATGCCAGGAGCTCCGGGACCGCAACGTGAAGATGTTGGCCCTGCAAATCTGCAGCGCTTCAGTCAAATGGAGGAGCCCCTTGGGCTTTACTATTGCTGCCTCATTCTGGGCGCTACGTACCCGTTCGGGCGCATTCCGCAACTTCGACGTCAACCAACCATGACGAGAATTGGCCAAAACCTCAGCGCACCACTTCGCGATCTGTTGACGGACCGAAGGACGGCACGGCACCGAATTTGAACTACCGGAAAGAAGATCGACGAGGCGAAATCCATTCGACTGGTGCATAATGATCCTTCCGTTTAGAATAATGTCGAAGTGGATGGACCAGGCCGTGCGGCGATGGGGCACGCAGAGGCGACCACCAATCCAATGATGGTGCAGGGCGACCACGGACCGGTTGAGTATCGCAACATTAGTGTGCGCCCGCTGCGGGAGGTCATCAAACGGTGATCCTTCCTTTTCAACCGTGATTACAAGGCGCGCGAGCTAACCCTGGACGCTTTAAAAGACGGATGCGTGACAATGTGAAAAGAAAGAGAAGAGCAACTCTACTGCGTTCGGCGATTATTC
>JBDTUW010000976.1:0-2042 GCA_040007555.1 Acidobacteriota bacterium
CGGCGTCGAGGGCAGCGATGCGCCAGGCGGTCATGGCAGCAGTCTCCAAGGCGTCGTAATCGGCGTAGGCTCGATTGCTCCAGAAGTGGCTCTTGAGGTAGTGCCACAGGTTCTCGATCGGATTAAGCTCGGGACTGTAGGCCGGTAATTTCACCAGGCTGATGTTCGACGGCGGCTGCAACTTCTTCGCGGTGTGAAAGCCGGCTCCGTCCCAGATCATCACGGCGTGCTCGTCTTCTGGAATAGCCTTCGAGAACTGTTCCAGAAACACGCTGACGATCGAGGCGTTGAGTTGCGGGCTGAGCAGGCCCTCGGCATGGCCCGTCTCGGGACAGACGGCTCCCAGCACCCACAAGTAACCATATTCCGTCTGCCGAATGGCCGTCGGGCGGGAGCCGCGGGGAGCCCAAACATTGGTGGTCGTGCCTCGCTGTCCGAAGCGCGACTCATCTTGAAAGTAAACTCGCAGCCGTTTCTCGGGATGCTTCGCCGCGATGGCCGCCAGCACGGTGGGCCACTCGCTCACGAAGGCGGCGACTGCTTCCGGGTTCGCCCGACGATGTCGCGGCCGTGGCCGCAGGTAGGAATACCCCAGTCGGAAGAGCAAGTGATAGACGGCCGCCAGGGAGCGGATCACGCCGAATTCCTGGGCCAAAATGCGTTGCAAGTCCTTGCCGCGTAGCGAACAGACTTCGTCTTGCTCGGTGGGTCCCGCCTCGATTCGGCGGCGAACTTCGGCTTCTTGCTCCGGCGTGAGCGGGCTGCGTGGCCCGCGACCGCGTTGATCGTCCAGTCCCGACAAGCCTTGCTCGTTGTACCGCCGCGCCCAACGTTGGCAGATGCGACGTGACAGTCCAACCGCCATCGCCACGGCGGGCGCCGTCCAGCCTTCCAAACCCAGAATCACGATGCGCAGTCGCCGCGCGCGGTCTGCGTCCTGCTCGCTCCGCTCCAGCCGCTTCAACTCGGCCAGCGGCAAATGACCTCGAATCTCCATCGCAATCCTCCGACCCTAAAGTATCGGAGTATCATGATGGGAGAAATGGGAAAGCGCAATAGGAGGCGCGCTACTTCAAGTTGGAATGCGTATTATAGTGTGCGCCGCGCGCGCTGACTTATCTTAGCCCGGATTCCCCAGATAGCTTCCCGCGATTTGGCATGCGATTTGCGCTACACCCTTGAAGAACAAGGGTGTTCTGCCAATTCGTGCCATGCTGAGAGGGGAACCCAATGGGTGACTGCCAAAACGAGGATTTGCGGGTCGGTTTCGACAGCCGCTTGAAGCTGAAATTCCTGGGCAGCCAACTCACGACCGACGCCGGGTTGTTGGCGTATCGCGAACTCGATGAGACGCTCGGGCTAACAGAAATGGGCGCGGAGGTGCTGACCGATTCACGCCTCGGGAGCAACAAGCAGCATGGTTTGTTGCCGCTCTTGCGTCAGTCGATCTACAGCCGACTGGCAGGTTATGAAGATGTCAACGATGCCGAGCGGTTGTGCGTCGATCCCGCGATGCGGCACGTTGTGGGAGGCCGAGCCAGCCAGCCGGACAAGCAAGCCGCTTCCGCGAGCGAGGTCGGCCGATTCGAGACGGAGACGCTCAGCACCAAGCGCAACCTCACGGCGTTGATCAAGCTCTCCGGCCAGTGGATCGACACGGTCCACCAGCGGAAGCCGCTCAAACAACTGATCCTCGACCTGGACAGCTCGGTCAGCGAGACCTACGGTCGGCAACAGGGCACGGCTTACAACGGACACTTTGAATGCCTGTGCTACCATCCGCTGTTCCTCTTCAACCAGTTCGGCGATTTGGAAAGCGTCATGCTGCGGCGCGGCAACAACGCCAGTGCCAAGTTCTGGCGGCGGGTGCTGTTGCCGGTGATCGAGCGGTATCGCCACTTGAGCATCCCGAAGTTCTTTCGCGGCGACGCCGCGTTTGCCATCCCCGAGTTGTATGGCTTTCTGGAAGCGGAGTTGTTTTCCTACGCGATCCGTCTCAAAGCCAACGCCGTGCTGGAGCGGGAAATCGCGCACCTGCTGAC
>JBDTUW010000977.1:0-2039 GCA_040007555.1 Acidobacteriota bacterium
GGTAAAGACATTCTTCTCGTTGATCTTGCAGTTCGTGCAAGTCACCCCGGTGAAGTTCAGGAATACCGGTTTGTTCGAGACCTTCGCCTGCTGGACGGCGGCATCATAAGTCGCTAACCACGCCGCGTGTTGCCCAGGGGGCGCCCCGACACCATTTTTGGCTAACCCCGGGGTCGTATCCGGAGGCAGGAATGCGTCGAGCTCACCCAGTTGTCCGCCAAAGAGACCGGGCAGGAGATAGAATGCCAACCCCAGGAACACCGTCGCCGAAAGCATGCGCAGGACGCCGAGGTGCTCCACCGAAGTATCATAGACAAGCTGAAACTTACCCAGCAGGTAGATCGCGGCCACCACGGCGATCGCGATCCAGGAAGCAAGCACCAGGTTCCGCGATATCAGTTGCCAGTTCCACACAAGATCGACATTGCTCAGAAACTTGAAGGCAGCCGCCAGCTCAAGAAAGCCCATGACTACCTTGACGCTGTTGAGCCAACCGCCGGATTTGGGGAGAGAACGCAACCAGCTCGGGAAAAGTGCGAGGAGGAAGAAAGGAAGTGCGAATGCCGTCGCGAACGCGAACATCCCGATCGCGGCCCAGAACCACTCTCCCTGAGTCGCTGCGACGAGCACCGTTCCAACAAACGCCGCCGTGCAGGTGAATGAGGTGAGCGTGAAGGTCAGCCCCATCAGAAGAGTTGTCGCGAGTGAATTCCCACCCCGGGATTTCTCGTCGATCTTCGAGAGAAACCGCGATGGAACACGAATTTCAAACAGCCCAAAGAGGTTCAACGCAAATACAACGAACAGAGTCGTCAGGAAGAGATTCATCCACGGGTTCGCGGCGACTCGGTTGATTCCCGCCGGTCCCGCTAACAGGGTCAGCAGCAGCCCCAGTCCCGTGAAGGTGAAGATGATCCCAAAACAATAGACAAGTGCCTGCTTAATGGAGGCACCTGTCGTCTGGTTCTCACGCTTGGTAAAGAATGAGACCGTAATCGGGATCATGGGAAAAACGCATGGAGTCAACAACGCGAGGAAGCCAAAACCCATCGCGAACCAGATATAGCTGAGCAGACCACCAGCGCGCAGCTTACTTGCCGACGGTGATTGCGAATTCGCTGAAACAATTGCCGCGCCAGGCGTTGGCGTACCCGCACCCGGAGGCACGACATTCCCGGCCGCGATGCTCGCCTGCGGACTGGGAGACGCAGTCGCGACGGAACTGGTTGGACTGGGACTCACGCTCGCAACGGGCTTTGGTGTCGGGCTATCGGTCTTGACCCCTGGCACAACGGCTGGAGGCAATGCGGCCACGACAGTCGCGCCCGGGAGGATCTCCACGTCAGCTTCGACGGGGCGTGTTCGCGGCGCAATGCAACGTTCGGCATCGCAGAGCTGAAACGACACTTTGGCAACTACCTTCTGCGGTCCAGAGGGCGCATCGGCGGCGACCTTGATTGGGAGCGTGAAGGTGGCCGATCCCTCGTAAAAAGCAGTGTCGATCTGAAAGTTGGGGTCGAAGGCGACCTTCGGCTTCGGCTGTTGCGGCTCGCCGGCAACAGAGAAGATCGGCCCATCCACGAGAACGATTCGCAACGCGCGGGGCGGCAATGGCTGCGTCAATGCATAGACGTGCCAACCTGGGTCGAGCTTGATGGTTAAGAGCAGTTTCGCAGAGACGCCCGGTTTGAGCTGTGCCGGCTCAACGGTGCCGGACCAGCTCGCCGGAATGGCTGCCTGTCCGAAAACAGCCACCGAAAAGGCAGCACAAATCAGGAGTCCCATCAGGCGAATAGCGTTGCTGCGAAGACCACCACTCATAGACTCTCCTCGATAAACTCGCTCGGTTTCACCGCAACGCTCATTCTAACACAGTCAGATTATGGATTCGGAACCGCTCCCCAAGACTGACTCCGCAACTCCCCGTCTTCGGGTTAAATCTCTTTCAATAGAAACTTCAACACACAAGACGTGGAGTCGCAGAGCAAATTCCGGCAATCCAAAATCCAAAATCTAAAATCCAAAATTCCTCAGAGGTT
>JBDTUW010000978.1:0-2038 GCA_040007555.1 Acidobacteriota bacterium
AATGAGAACCACGGTATCACCCGGCCGAGCTACATCAGAGATCGCTATGAGCGCTATCTCGGCTGGTACGACAAGTTCCTGAAGAAGACGCCGGAGAAAGCTCCGGTGGCGGCAAGCGCGACGCCGGCGGGCAATCGATAGTACGCTCGTCTCGGCTCATGACTGCGAACCATCGGGTTCGTGTCATCAAATGCTATAGCAAGTTGAAAGGATCAGACCTATGTTCGATCATATTTCGCAGACCCCACGTGCCAGACAGAGCCGATTGGTGGTGGAGGAGATGGCTGAGGGAACCATTATCTACAATGCAGCCCGGAGCAATCTTCACTCGCTCAATGCGACGGCGGCGTTTATCTGGAAGCAGTGTGATGGCAAGCGCACGGTAGCGGAGATTGCGCGGAGCGTTGAGCGGGAATACCAGACGCCGGACTGCGAAGAGGTGGTCTGGATTGCGCTCGAACAACTCCAAAGCAATGGCCTGCTCGAGTCTCCGGTGAGGCGCCCTGTTCAGGAGCCGACGATGCCGCGGCGCGAGATGCTCAAACACGCTTCACTTGGCGCCCTCATCGCCTTACCGCTGGTGACGACGATGCTGGCACCGACCGCCGCAAACGCACAAAGCGGCCCCGGTGGAACCGGTCCCACTGGTGCCACCGGTTCCACCGGTCCCACCGGTCCCACAGGTGCCACCGGTCCCACAGGTGCCACGGGTCCCACAGGTGCCACCGGTGCCACAGGTTCCACAGGTGATACGGGTCCGACCGGTCCTCAGGGACCGACCGGCTTCCAGGGCGCGACTGGGAACATTGCCCCTGCAGGGGGCGCACGGGGCAGCAAGGGCACGACCGGTCCCATTGGCCGGTGATCCCACGGCGCGCATGGGAGTCAGTATTTGCCTTAGCATGATCGTCAAGGACGAGGCTCATGTTGTAGCCGAGTCGTTGACATGCGTCGCTCCCTACATCGATACGTGGGTCGTCGTCGATACCGGCTCAAGTGACGATACGATCGAGATTATTCGGACGTTCTTTGCCGCACGCGGAATACCCGGCGAGGTCCACGAGCGTCCGTGGTCAAACTTCGGAGTCAACCGCAGCGAGGCGCTCGACCTCTGCCAGGGTCGGGCGGATTACATCTGGGTCATGGACGCGGATGACCTGGTAGTCGGCGCGCTCGACTTCACGAATCTAAAACTGGACTCCTATCTATTAAGATACGGGTCCAGTTTTCGTTATTGGCGGAAGCAGGTCTTTCGTAGCGGCCTCAAGTGGAAATACGAGGGAGTAATCCACGAGTACGCGGTATGCCTTGATGAGGGCACGACCGAAGCGCGGCTCGAGGGCGACTACCACATCGAGTCACGGCGCCTTGGAAACCGCAACCTCGCGCCGGACAAGTATCAGCGCGACGCCGAAATCCTGCTCGACGTCCTCTCTGCCAAGCCAGACGATGCGAGAGCGACTTTCTACCTCGCGCAGAGCTACTACGATGCCGGTGAGCACGGACTCGCCCTCAAATACTACGGTCGCCGGTCAGAGATGGGCGGCTTCGGCGAGGAGGTCTTCTTCTCGCTCTTCAGATGTGGAGAGTGTCTCGAGCTTCTCGAAGAACCGTGGGAGCGGAGTCTCGATGCGTACCTGCGTGCCTGGCAATCCCGCCCGGGCAGGGCTGAGCCGCTGCATCGTATCGCCAGACACTATCGCCGAGCAGAGCAATATCATCTCGCGCTGTTGTTTGCTGATCGCGCTTCTCAAATTCCCTTCCCGGACGGCGACGTTCTCTTTATAGCCGCGAGCATTTATGAGTGGGAGATCGACGACGAATTGTCGATCGTTGCCTACTATGCTCGAGACTATCGCCGCAGCTTCGACGTCGCGACGAGACTGCTCGAGGTTCGTTCGGTGCCGGAGCCTGATCGCGAGAGGGTTCTGGCTAATCGCGATTTCGCCGCGCATTTCGTCAGAGACGACTTCGTGTTTTATCCCGAGTCGATAATTGCCGAGTTGCGGGCTGCCTCGGAGCAACCGAACGATCGCCC
>JBDTUW010000979.1:0-2037 GCA_040007555.1 Acidobacteriota bacterium
TCGAGATAGCCCAACCGGCAGGCCTTGAAGCTCAATGTGATCGGCGCTTTCAGTGTCAACTCGCCCGCATAGAGCTGCCAGCGTGCCTTCTCGCCAGTCTCTATGCTGTAGGCAATAGAAGAGCCTTCAGTGGTGCAGGTCAACTCCACCTTAACCAGCGGCCCAATGTGTTTTTCGCTTATCGTTGGGGTCGCAGTCTTCTGCCAGACGCCGCCTGGTCGCATTCGCTCACGAAGCTCTGCTTCCGGAACCATGCCAAGGTCTTTGGTCTCTCTCTGCCATTGGTCCAGAACTGAGCGCATCCGCTCAAGCACCGTGCTCCTTTCCGGGGACTTCGCAAGGTTGTTGATTTCGTGCGGGTCGGCAAGCACGTCGTATAACTCTTCAGGCGGTTTCTCGGGAGACATGAAGAGAAGCTGGGCCTCATTCAACGATTTCCCATAACCGGCTCCCAGCGCATCGTTATGCTGCTTGTATAGCCTCCGCCACTCTTTCATCGTTGGCATCAGTTCGAGATAGTCGATGTATTGCGCGTATGGCCGGCCCGGAAAGAAGTTGCGGATGTAATGGTAGCGCTTGTCAAAGACCGAACGCATCATGTCGGGAGCTTCGTCCATGCGGTCCCGATGCGCAAAGGCATATTGCCGCGGCTCTCTTTTCTGATCACCAAGAATCGCCCGCGCCTGCATATGAGTCGGAACAGGCACGCCAGCGAGTGAGAGCGCTGTGGGCCCGAGGTCGAAAAGACAGACGAGATCGTCATTAACAGTGCCCGGTTTGATTCGCTCAGGCCACCGTACGATGAGAGGCACTCTCAGCCCTGACGCATAGAGGAATCGCTTTGCGCGCGGCAGCCCACGCCCGTGATCACCCCAGAAGAACACGACAGTGTTCCCGGTCAACCCATCTTCCTCAAGTTGCTTGAGCAGATCAGCCACGATGTAGTCCATCGCAGTCAGATTGTCGTAGTAGGTTGCCCAATCCTTGCGCACCAGTTCTGTGTCCGGGTAATACGGCGGTAGCTTTGCTTTGAGTGGATCGTGCCGCTGTTGAGGTGTTAGTCGGGCGGTATTTCGCGCATAAGCCGCGCCGTCGACTCGTATCTGACTCTCGTGGGTTACAAGAATGTTGAAGACGGCAAAGAAGGGCTGATTGGGATCAGGCCGGTTGCGCCAGTGCGCTTTGCTACTCGAGTCATCCCAGATCGTCACAGGCGGAAGATTCGAGGGTGGTGCTTCAAAGTTGTAATCGGTCTTCGCATTGTTCGTGCAGTAATAACCAGCAGCGCGCAGATACTCCGGAAAAGCCTTAACGTATGGTGGCGGCACTGCCTTCGAGCGCATATGCATCGAGCCGATAGTTGTCGCGTACATCCCGGTGATGATTGCTGAACGCGTGGGCGCGCACACAGGGGCAGTGGCAAACGCGTTTCTAAAACGCACGCCCTCGGATGCGAGCCGGTCAACATTTGGTGTGCGCGCGTATTCGTCGCCATAGCAGCCAAGATCGGGGCTCGCGTCCTCGATCGAAATCCAGAGAATGTTTGGACGCGTCGCGGTTTGCGCAGCCAACGGAGGGCGCGATGGGACCAGCAACAAGCTCCCGAGCACAACCGCCAACGCGAGCGTGACCCTCCAGCAAAGCTTGGATGAGTTTCTCATTCTCTCTCGCTCCCGGATTGAACGGTTCTGACGCTGTGAAGCCGTCGTTTGAGTCCGTCGATCACCTGCGCGTGACCCGAGTCGCTTGCGAGATTACGAAACTCGGAAGGGTCTCGATCGTGATCGTACAATTCAACACCCTGGCGGCCATCATCCCATTCTGTGTATCGCCATCGCTCCGTTCGGATGCTGCGGCCCATGAATAGATTGCCCTGGGTGCCTCGACGAACCTGCGTGAAGGCCGGTCTGTCCCACTTCGCCTGCGGATCGTTCAATAGCGGGCGGAGGCTTCGCATCGGACTCGGATTATCTGCTGACCGGCGACAAGAAGGACTTTGGCCCGCTCTACGGCAAAAAGATTAAGGGCGTGAAGATC
>JBDTUW010000980.1:0-2033 GCA_040007555.1 Acidobacteriota bacterium
GCTTTACCGGATCGGTCGATTCCGTGATCTGGTTTATCTTGAAGGGAATGATGCAAGCATCAAAGTGGTACAAATACTCGGGCATCGTCTCGTATGGACGATGCCCGAGAAATCTGACGTTGTGGCTTGCCCTCAACCGCGAGACGTCCACGTTATAGACTCCGCCGATGATGACGAATGTGTAGTACGGGCGGGCCTCGGCGACCGCCGTCATCAAATCGAGATCGAACCACTCCGCGATTGCGCCGTAATAGCCAACGATCGGATGAGCTACGTCCCCGAGCAGGCTGTTAGGAAGACATCTCTCGTCGAAGAACTCGTAATCGGCGGCATTCCGTGCGAGCACGGTTGGACCGCGGCGATGCTGCCACTTGTCAAAGAGACGGGCTGCTGTAACCACGAGCAGATCGCAGTCCCTGGCGAGGCTCTCCTCCATCTCAACCACCGGCTGCTTGATCAACGGGAAGTTCTCCCACTCATCCATGCAGTCGTAAATGATCTTCCATCCAAATCGCTCTCGCATCTCGAGTGCCAATGGCGCCCACGACGCAATCATGATGTAGCAGACTGCCTGATTGATGCCGTACTCACAGCGGAGCTCTTCGAGCGAGAGCATGAGTAGCTCGAGGTTCTTCCCTTCGATGACCTCGCTGTATATCTGAGGCGTCGAGATCGATGTCAGCGAGATTCCGTAGATGTTGGGTTTGATCTCATTGACGGCTACCTTCTTCTCTGCAGAAGGCGGACGAAAGCGGACGAGATCGATGTAAAAAACGCGATGTCCGTGGGCGGCGTATTGCGACATCATCTGTTGCGGACGCTGGTAACGAGATGTCCAATCAATGATAGAGAAGCAGATAACGTCGGCAACGCGCGCCCGGGGCCTGATAGGGCTCTTGTCAAGCACCGAGTGCACTTCCACCGGATCGATGAGCGGGAGGATTCTGATTGCGTCAAATTCGGGATCGGTGGGGTGGTCCGAAGTGCTCAGGTCGAACGTAGTCACGTGGATATTATCGCCAAAGGTTCTTAGCACCAATCTCACTGTGCGTCTCAGCCGGGCCGGCAGGATTCTGCGGATTTGATCTCCAGCAGTCTGGCGGGCCTTCCAATATATGTGTTGGCGCTCCACCCAGCGCACCGGGTGGCGAAATGGAAATGTGAGATGTCCTAATATCCGTCTTAGACGATGCATGCTCTCCCGGCCCTTCTTGGCCCAAGCCGTAACTCTATTGAGCCTTGATCAAAACGTCAAATACCCCTGACGGGAAAACGGGAGAAATGAAAGTAAAAAAATGGGACTCACAGAAGAAGTTTCTGTGAGTCCCGTGCGGTGTTGGGCATCTTGTCGAGCCCGAACCACTTAGGTCGTTAGAAGTTGATCTTGGCGCCAACGCGAATCTTCCGCGATTCGCTTGCGACCGTGGTGCGGATACGTCCAAACGTCGTACCGTTCAGAATCGCATCCGGGAACCCGAAATTGACGTGATTGAAGACATTGAAGAACTCAAAACGCAATTCGAAGTTTGCATGCTCCCTGAACTTCGTCCGCTTCAAGAGGGTCATGTCCACGTTCCAGAAACCCGGACCGTTGAAGTAGTTGCGGCCGGTGTTTCCGAGCTCGCCGGCGGCAGGCTGCGAGAACTTGGCGATGTCCTCAGCGCTGAAGTAGCCAGGCACAGCACCGAAGTTGCTGGCCAGTTTGTCGACCGTGCCCAGACTCCGCGAACAATTGTTGCAATTGGCCGTTGAGTTGAGAATGTTTGTCAGCTGATTCAATCCCGTATACACCGTAAACGGCCTTCCCGTCTCAATCGTCGTCACGCCAGTGACGTTCCAGCCCTCGATTACACGCTGGACAAAACCCGGAGCGCCCTTCCCGATAAATCCATCCCTGCCGAACGGAAGGTCCCAGATCGCGTAGCCGACGAAGACGTGAGTCCGGTCGAAATCTGAACGGGCGTAGTTGAGGTAACGGCGATGGATATCAAACGGTGTCGATGAAGCGGACTGGGTATTGCCAGTGCCGGCTG